>DATABX010000431.1:0-4615 GCA_036259335.1 Actinomycetota bacterium | reverse complement strand
GAGATCACGTCCTGGGTGCGGCAGCGCAGGCGCTCGACCGTGGTGTCGGGCTTCAGTTCCAGGTGGACGCCGTAGACGTCCCGCCGCCGGTAGCCCGTGAGGTACAGCGCGGTCTCCCGCAGCGTCTTCGTGGGGATGCCGGCGTTGGTCACCGGCGAGCCGCCCGGCTGCGGCTTGCGTTCGACCACCGCGACCTTCTTGTCGAAGTAGGCGGCGAGGGCCGCCGCCTTCTCGCCGGCCGGGCCGGAGCCGATTACTACGAAGTCGAAATGTTCGAGCATCAGTTGTCCAAAGATAACGCCAACCGATCGGTTGGGGCGTCAGTCGCCGGCCTCCGCCCGGTCCAGCGCCTTCTTGGCCGGGCCGTGAATGACCTCCCCGTCGTAACGGTACCGCGAGCCGTGGCAGGGGCAGTCCCAGGTCCGGTCGGCGCCGTTCCAGTCGACGGTACACCCCATGTGCTGGCAGCGGGGAGACAGGGAGTGGATCTTGCCGTTCTCCTCGACGTAGACCGCCAGCTTGCGACCGTCGACGGTTACCAGCCCGCCCTGCCCGGGAGCGAGGTCCTCGAGCGAGCGGTCGGTGGTCTTGGCGATGAGCACGTCCTGCGTAGCCTCGTGGGCCACCTTCACCGGCACCGAAGACAGCATCCACCGCCGGGCGCCGACCACGCCCTTGTTGCCGACGACCACCAGCTCGCCGCCCCCGGTCCGGGCCACCTCGGCCAGCATCGCCGCCGGGTCCCCGCCCTCCACCAGCAGGGTTTCGACCGGCACCCACTTCGGCTTGGCGGCCAGCGCCCGCTCCAGGCTGATGGCGCCTACCAGCGGGTCACCGGCGACGTAGACGACGGTCACCTTGGTCTCGAACATCATGCCGAGATCGAACGCCCGGCGAACCGCCTCCGATGCGGTGGCCGACCCGTCGGTGCCGGTCACGATTCCCTGGTACACCCGGCGCCGCACCGGCCGGGGCTCGGCGCCGCCGGTGCGGACGATCAGCACGTCGCACGGGGCGGTGTGGGCCGCCCGCTCCGCCACCCCGCCCAGGCGGAACCTTTTGACCTGCCCCATCCCGACGCTGCCGACGACGATCAGGTCGGCGCCGCGCTCCGCGGCCGTCGCCGACAAGGAGGGCCCCGGTTCGCCGTGGACGGTCACCGCGTCGGCCGCGACGCCCAGGGCCGCCACCGCCGCCTTGGCGCTCTGCACCGTCGGTTCGGCGTCCAGCTCAGCCACGCTCTCGGTCGACCAGGCGCAGACCAGCACCAGCTTGCTGCCGAGGAGCTTGGCCAGCCGGGCGGCCCTCTCCACCGCCTGCTGGGCGGTGGGGGACCCGTCGGTGCCGGCGACTATCGTGCGGTAGCCCACGGTTAGCCCGCCACCAGGGTGCCGGTCATCTGCTGGGGGTGGACGTCGCAGACGAAGCGATACTCGCCCGGCTCCAGCGCGGGGACCGCGTAGGTCACCCGGTCCGGGCCGGCGAAGATCCGCCCGCCGAACAGCGTTCTGCCTGCACCGTCCGCTATGGAGACGTTGTGCGACGCCGACGACTGGTTGTCCAGGGTCAGGCCGAAAGTGCGGCCCGCCGGAACCGTCAGCCGGTCGGTGTCGAAGGCCAGCTCGGAAGCCGACAGGGTGGCCGCCGCCCGGCCCTCCGGCGCAGCCGAGGCCTCCGGGGCCATGCCGAGGCTCGGCTTGAACACCATTAGATACAGGATGAGGAACAGGCCCACGAACCCGATCCAGGCGACCGCCATCTGCCTGGGCGCCTTGAGGGCGGCGTCGTACTCCTCGGGGCTGACCGCCTGGGAACCATCGACGAGCGCGTCGGTGACGAAGCGCAGGCGCCGGAACGCCGGCCGGGCCATCGCGTACATCGCCGCCGTGACCACCAGCAACAGCACGATTGAGGCCCAGATCCAGCCGTACCCCCACAGGTCGGCGGTGAAGGCCCCGGCGACCCCCCCGACCAGCAGCGCCGCCACCGACGGGTAGAAGGCGGAGATCGAGGCACTGGACATGCCGAGCAGCGCCTGGACCCGCTTGGGATCACGTTCGCTCCGGATCCGGAACGCCACCGCAACCGAGACCCCGTGCGAGACGAGGAACCCGAAGGCACCGAGCAGGTGAAGAAAGACCCACCACTGGTACAAGGCGGCTCCTAGTCGATCTCTTCCGGTTCGACCTCGATGGACCCGAACGGGCTGCCGGCCAGTATGGACTCCACCCAGCGCCCTTCGATGGCGTAGCCGACCGCCTGGTGGGGGCTCATCGTGCGGCCCTGCCGCTTCGCGCTCTCGAACCGCTCGTCCCCCAGCGCCTCCCGCAGGGCCGCCACCGTCCGTTCGTAGAGCCCGCCGGGTGCCGCCAGGTAGATGTAGTGCGGAACTCCGGCGGCTTTCCGTACTCCTTCGGAGGCGCCCAGCAGCCGGGCCGCCCGCAGGTGGTCGCCGCCGGCTCCGAGGACCAGGCCGTAGGTCTCCAGGTAGTAGGTCAGCCGGGTCGGGTTGCCCACCTCGCCGACCACCGCCAGGCCCTCCTTGAGCAGTGGGGCGGACGCCGCCAGGTCGCCTCGGGCCAGGGCCGCCTGAGACAGGATGTAAAGCGCAAAGTAGGTGCTCACCGGGTCGGCGAGGCGGCGTGCGATCTCCAGCCCCCGGCGGGTCTGGTCCTCCGCCCGGTCCAGGTCGCCCTGCATGTAGGCAACCGTTCCCAGGTTGGTGAGCGTCCCGGAGGCCATCATCAGGTTGTTCTGCCTGTGGAACAGCGGCAGCGCCTCCTCGAAGCAGGCCACCGCAGTCTGCCAGTCCGAGCTGTTCAGCGACGACAGCCCCCACGAGTGGAGGCTGAAGGCCAGGCGGATCTCGTCACCCAGCTTGCGGGCCAGCTCGATGGCGGCCTGGAAATTCCGGTTGGCGGTGCCGTGGTCCCCCTGGACCAGCGCCATCGACCCGGCGACCGAAAGCGCCAGGCACCTCTCCTGCTCCGGCGGCTCGTGCTTCAGCAGGGTTTCCATCGACCTGCGGCCCTGCTGTTGGTGGCCGTGCAGCCACCAGAAGATCCACAGGTTCCAGCCCATACGGGCGGCGATCTCGTCGGCGCCGGTTGCCAGGGCCCACGACATCACCGCCCGCAGGTTGTCGTTCTCCAGCTCCAGCCGGCCCAGCCACTCGAGCTGGGTCCTTCCCTGCATGTGACCGGCCGCCTGCTCGGTGAGCGACAGGAAGTACTCGGCGTACCGCCGGCGGGTCTGTTCGCCGTACCCCCGCTGATCCAGGCACTCGAGAGCGTACTCCCGCACCGGTGCAAGCATCTGGTAGCGGGCGCCGAACTGGTCGAGGGTTGCCCGGATCATCGACTGCTCGGCGAGCTGCTCCAACAGGTCGAGCGCGTCCTCCCGGCAGACGGCCTCGGCGGCGGCGAGCGAGAAGCCGCCTTCGAACACGCCGAGCCGGCAGAACAGGTCGCGCAGCGGTTCGTCCAGCAGCTCGTAGCTCCAGGCGATCGTGTTGCGGAGGGTCTGCTGGCGCGCCGGGAGGTCGCGGGGCCCTCCGGTGAGCAGGTTGAGGGTCCGGTTGAGTCGCCGGGCCACCTCGTGCGGCTCCAGGGTACGGATGCGGGCCGCCGCCAGCTCCAGTGCCAGCGGCAGACCGTCGAGCCGGGTGCAGATCTCGACTATCTCCCGGGCGTTGCGCTCGGTGAGCGTGAAGTTGGGCCGAACCGCCCTTGCCCGCTGCAGGAACAGCCGCACCGCCTCCGACGACTCGAGCAGCTTCGGGTCGGCCAGGGTTTCGGGTGCCGGCAGCGACATCGGAGGGACCGGGTACTCCTGCTCGGCGCTGATACGAAGCGGAGCGCGGCTGGTGACGAGGATCTTGAGGCGGGTGGTTGCCGCCAGCAGGTCGGAGACGAAGACCGCGCCGGGGAGCAGGTGCTCGAAGTTGTCGAGGACGAGGAGCATCTGTCTGGTCGCCAGGTGGTGCAGGACCGTCTGCTCGATGGCGGTCACCCCCTGCTGCCGAAGTCCCAGGCTCTGGGCGACGGCGGCGCCGATGAGCGACGGGTCGTTGACCGGCGCCAGGGCGACCAGGAACACGCCGTCCGGATACTCGGGAAGCACCTCGTGGGCGACCTGTACCGCAAGCCGGCTCTTGCCGGTGCCGCCGGGACCGGTGAGGGTGACCAGCCGGTTGTCCCGCACCTGCTTTTTGATGTCCCGCAGCTCCCGCTCCCGTCCGATGAACGAGCTCACCGGCGCCGTCAGGTTGTTCGGACGGGAATCGGTCGAGCGCGGCGGTGGAAAGCTGGAGATCAGGCCCGGAGCGCGGATCTGGAACAGGCGCTCGGGCTGTTCGAGCTCCTTGAGCCGGTGGTCGCCCAGGTCGGTGAAGGTCACCGGCTCGCCCTGCGAGCCCTCCACCAGCGCCCGGGTCGTGTCGGAAGCAAGAATCTGGCCGCCGTGCCCGGCGGCGGCGATCCGGGCCGCCCGGTGGACGTCGATTCCCCGGTAGTTGCCCTCGATGATCCGAGCCTCGCCGGTGTGGATCCCCATCCGGACCCGGACCTTCACGCCTCCCGGAAACTCGTAGGCGGCCAGGCCGCGTTGGGCGGCC
>DATABX010000430.1:0-4233 GCA_036259335.1 Actinomycetota bacterium | reverse complement strand
CTGGCGGAGCGCCCGCGGCAGCGGTAGGGCTGCCCGGGGGCGACGCTACTCGTTCGAGAACAGCGGTAGGTTCGCGCCGCTCGCCGGGAGAAGGTCGAGGCTCAACAATCCGGTGATCAGCCGGCCTACGTCCCGGGGCCCGAGGCCGGGCTTCAGGTGGGGCGCCGCTTCCCGGAGCATCTGGGTGTCCACTGCTCCCGGGCTGATGCACACCGCGGCGATGCCGTGCGGCTTGCCCTCCACCGCCAGGCTCTCGGTGATGCCGACCACTCCGTACTTCGAGGCGTTGTAAGCAACCAGCCCCGGAAACTTCTCGGTGGCGTACACGCCTGACAGGGAGGCAATGGTGACTATGCGCCCGCCGCCGGAGGCCTTCATGGCCGAGAAGGCCCGCTGGCAGCACAGGAGGGTGCCGGTCAGGTTTACGCCGACGCTTTGCTGCCAGTCGTCGTGGGAGATCTCGTCGAACGGCCCCTTGCGCAGCACACCGGCGGCGCATACCAGGACCGAGACCTGCCCGATATCCGCCGCGGCGGCAAACAGCCGGTCGACTGCCGCCGGGTCGGAGACATCGGTGGGGACGGCGCTGGCCCGGCCGCCCGAGTCGTGGATTTCAGCTTGCACCTCGTCCAGCGCCGCCTCGCCGGTGGCGGCCAGGACGACGTGAACCCCGGCGCGCGCCAGCTCGACTGCGGTCGCCCGCCCGATGCCGCGGCTGGCGCCGGTGACGACGCCCACCCGGCCAGACAACCACCCGGAGGTCATGCGGCCCTCCGGAGCCCCGCCGGACCGAGGGCCCGCCCCATGCGGCCGGCCGGCCCGCTCGACGAAGTCATGCTGGCCCTCGCCGGACTTCCGACCGGAACGCCACGCGGCGGGCCAGCAGGATCGCCATCCAGTAGGCGGTCATCCCGACCACCACCGCCGGGAGGAACCACTGCGGGCGGTGCGCCAGCAACAGTACGACCAGCAGGAAGGCGTGGGTGCCGAAGCACAGAGCGGAGTTGGCGACCATAAAACCCCGGGCGGTGTACCAGCGGTCGTTCGCCGGATCGCCGGAGCCGGCGGGCAGTCCCGCCGCCTCCCGCTGCGACCGGTCGAGGCGGGCGATCAGCCGGTCCTGCCAGCCGAACCACGCCTGGTAGACGGCCGCCATGACCCGGGTCGCCGCACTTGGGGCATGTACGGCATCCCGCTCGTCGAGCTTGCTGGTGGAGGTGCCGCCGGCCACCCGCACGTAGTGGAGCGAGTGGAAGTTGAAGTAGGAGCACTGCAGGAACAGGCACAGCCACCCGGCGACCGCCCACGCCGCGCCGGCGAGGGGCGGCGTCCCCGCGGCGACCATCACCCGGGCGCAGGCGCCGATCCAGCAGGTGAAGACCACCCCGTCGCCCACGGTGTCCAGGAAACGCCCCAAGCGGTGACCGGTCCCGGTCATCCGGGCGACGGACCCGTCGGTGGCGTCGAACACGTCCTTGAGGTGGACGAGCAGAGCCGCCGCGACGAAGGCACCCGACTCCGGCAGACCCACGATCAGGGCTGCGGCCGCCAGGCCGCAACCGATCGACAGCGCGGTGGCCACCTCGTGGCGTATCCGCAGCCGGTAGAACGCCCGGATCACCAGCCGGTAGTAGGGGATCCAGAGCGTGCTGATGTTCAGGTAGGAGTAACCCGGCGGGATCTTGGAGCCGTCGGCAACCCCTCCGCCCGGCGCCTGGTCGGCGGAAAGCCCTGACTTCATCGGCACCTCAGGCCTGCCGGCGGCGCTCCGCCCAGTTCTTCTCCGTCTCCCGCACCACCACACTCCACAACGATCCCGCCGGCAGGTGGTTCTCCAGCCGGTCCCAGAAGGTGGAGGCCAGAACCTCGGCCGTGGGGTTCAGCCCCTGCATCCACTCGACGTCGACGTTGAGGTTGCGGTGATCGACGTCTTCGATGATGCGCTTGCGGATGACGTCCGACAGCAGCTTGAGGTCCATGACGTAGCCGGTTTCCGGGTCCACCTCCCCGGCGACCGTCACCTCGAGCGTGTAGTTGTGGCCGTGCCCCGACGGGTTGGAGCACTTGCCGAAGACCTCCCAGTTCTTCTCGTCGCTGTACTCCGGGTTGTACAGCCGGTGCCCGGCGTTGAACTGCTCCTTGCGGGTGACCAGGACCGGCATGTCAGCGGCCTCCCTGGACCAGCGACAGGAACTCCTGGCGGGTTCTCGGGTCGTCCCGGATCGCTCCGTGCAGCGACGAGGTCACCGTCAGGGTGCCCCGCTTCTGGACGCCTCTCAACGACATGCAGGTGTGCTCCGCCTCCAGTACGACCCCGACTCCCTTGGGGTTCAGGTGCTTCTGCAGGCAGGCGGCGATCTGCTCGGTCAACCTCTCCTGCACCTGCAGGTCCCGGGCGAAGTGCTCGACCACCCGCGCGAGCTTGGAGAGCCCGACGATGCGGCCCTCCGGCAGGTATCCCACGTGGGCCACGCCGACGAACGGCAGCAGGTGATGCATGCACAGGGAGTGGAACTGAATGGAGCGGGCGACGATCAGCTCGTCGTAGCCCTCGTTGGGGAAGGTGGTGAACTGGAAGTCCAGCGGGGTCAACATCTCGGCGTAGGCGGCGGCGACCCTCCGGGGCGTGTCCCTCAGCACCTCATCGGTCGTGTCGTAGCCCAGCGCCTCGAGCAGCGCCTTGGTTGCGTCCTCGGCCGCGGCCAGGTCGATGCCCGGTCCGGTAGGAACCGCCCGCAGGCGAGGATGTCCCTCCACGGTCATCGGCTTCCCGCCGGGTCATTCGGCCAGTATGAAATCGATCTCCTCCTTGGAACTGTCAAGACGCGCATCTGGGTCCGGGATCGTTCGCCGGAACGCTGGATCAACCTCATCGTACTATCTGGGCTTTCCAACCCCAGGCGCAGCGGCCCTATTCCGGTCTGGCGGCCCAACTCCACACAATCTCCACAAGTCTGCGTCGAAGCCCTCGAATTTCCCGCCTAATGTGAGTCCCATGACCGGACGATCAGAATTTGAGCATTTGCTCAGTTTTCTCAGTGCTGCGAGCATTTACTTAGATGATTAGAGCGAGACGTCACTCAAAGAGGATCATGGTGGGCAACGTGCCGATCGGCGGCGGGGCGCCGATCGCCATCCAGTCGATGACGACCACCAAGACCGACGACATCCAGGCCACCCTCATCCAGGCCCACGCACTGGCGACCCAGGGAGCCGACATCGTCCGGGTCGCCGTTCCCCACCCGGGCGACGCCGCAGCCCTGCCGGTGATCGTGCGGGAGGCGGGCGTCCCCATCGTTGCCGACATCCACTTCTCGTTCCGCCTGGCGATCATGGCGCTCGAAGCCGGTGTCGCCGGACTTCGCCTGAATCCCGGCAACATCCGGGACGCCGACCAGATCCGGACGATCGTCAGGGAAGCGGCCGGCCGCGGCGTCCCCATCCGGGTCGGCGTGAACGCCGGGTCTCTGGACAAGCGCCTGCTCGCCAAGTACGGCGGGGGAACTCCCCAGGCCCTGGTGGAGAGCGCACTGCACGAGATCAAGATCCTCGAGGACGAGGGCTTCACCGACATCAAGATCTCAGTCAAGCACCAGAACGTGCCCCAGATGATCGACGCCTACCGCCTGCTGGCCGAGGCCGTCGAATACCCGCTGCACCTAGGCGTAACCGAGGCCGGCCCCCCGCCCTACGGCACGCTGAAGTCGGCCATCGGCATCGGCTCCCTGCTCTCCGAGGGCATCGGGGACACCATCCGGGTCTCGCTCACCGCAGACCCGGTGGAGGAGGTCAAGGTCGCCAAGCAGATCCTGCAGACGCTCGGGCTGCGCCGGACCACCTTCGACCTGGTGGCCTGCCCGTCGTGCGGCCGGGCCGAGATGGACGTCATCGACCTCACCCGCCAGGTCCAGGAGCGGCTGGAGAAGATGAACCTCCCCCCGATCCAGATTGCGGTCATGGGGTGCGAGGTCAACGGCCCCGGCGAGGCCCGGGACGCCGACGTCGGCATCGCCGCCGGCCCCGGCCGCGGCCTGCTGTTCTCGCGGGGCCGCCAGATCGGCTGGGTTCCGGCCGACCGGATGGTCGACGCCCTGCTCGAGGAGGCGGTGAAGGTGGCCACCGAGAACGCGGCCATCGACAAGGAGGCCGCCCGGCTGGCAGACGCCGGCGAATCGGGGATCGATGAGCCGGCAACCGTCCCCGCCGGAGCCCCGGAGGCCCAACGTGGCTAAG
>DATABX010000429.1:0-4905 GCA_036259335.1 Actinomycetota bacterium | reverse complement strand
GGATCAGCGCTTGCCGGCGCCCACCATCTCGCGAACCTCTTCCGCCTTCTTCTCGGCCTTCTTGCCCAGGTCCTTCGCCTTGCGCTCGGCCTTCTTGCCGATCTCCTCGGCGGTCTTCTCGGCCTTCTTGCTGAGATCCCGGGCCTTGCGCTCGGCGCGCTTGCTGATCTGCTTGGCGCGCCCCTCGGCCTGCCGGCTGAGGTGGGCGGTCTCCTCCTCGGCCTCGCCCTTGAGCCGCTTGCCCTGGCTGCGGATCTCCTTCAGCGCCACCGAGGCGTACTTCGCGGCCTGCGCAGTGGCGTCGGAGCCGACCTTGTCGCCGCTGCGGCGCAGCTTCTTGCCGGCCTTGCGGAGCTTCTTGGCGGCCACCTTCACCGGACGCTTCTTACCGCGGTTGCGCACGTAGTCGACGGCGACCACCAACCCGGCCCCCACCGCGGCCGCCGGAAGCGCTCCGCCGATGCCGGCGGCTGCCGTCCGGGCGCTGGCGCTCATGCCGGTCGCGGCCGGTCCCTCGTCGCTGGCCGGCGCCGCACTGATGTCGGCAAGTGCCGACGTGGGGTCGCGCTCGATCGCCAGATCACCCAGGCTGACGATGCCGACCGGCTTGCCGTCGGCGTTGCAGATCGGCAGCCGGCGGATGGCCTGGGCCCGCATGATCCGTACCGCCTCCTCCACCGAGGACTCGGGCGACAGCGTCGTCACGTCCTTGGAGGCAATCTCCTCGAGGGTCACCGCAGCCGGGTCGGCTCCTTCGGCGACGCCCCGGACCGCGACGTCGCGGTCGGTCACGATTCCGTAGATCTTCTTGTGGTTGTTCACCACGATGACATCGCCGATGTCGTCATCCCGCATCAGTTCGGCCGCTTCCTTAAGGGTGGCCGTCTTCGGCAGCACCTTGGGGTCCGGCGTCATGAGGTCCTTGACGAGCTGTGGCATGCTTTCCTCCTCCCACGCCCCCCGAGAAAACTTCGGCCGCGGGCGCGCTATAGCTGCGTTTGGCGTGTGTTCCGGTTTTACCCTTGGCCCCCCTCCCAGAAACATGGAGCGGAGCCTCGGCAGCTAGCCCAGGAACTCGAAAATGCGCTTGGCAACCACCGGGTCGTCGAGGTAGCCGGAGATGCCGTGACGGTTCTCGGTCTTGTTCTCGATGTCGACCTTGTTCTCGATCAGCGGGTCGATCGGGAAGTTGGCCTTGTCCATCGGGTAGAGGGCGACGGTGTCCCGCGGGTCGAGGGCGTTCAACCACTTGCCGACGCACGCCGGATGCTTGTTGGGCGCCACCGCCTTCTTGATGGCGGTCACCGACAGCGGACTGCCGACGGTCACCAGCAGCGGGACGTCCCAGCCGGCCGCCTTGCCCTCCTCCTTGAGCAGCGTGTACGCCACCACCGAGCCGAGCGAGTGGGCGACCACGACGGTGGGAACCCGGGGACTCAGCGCCTGGCGGACCCCCTGGTTGATCTTGGCCCGGATCACCGGATCGCTGATGTAGGCGTAGACGTCCTTGGTTGCCAGTCCCAGGGCGGCGCCGCTGCCTCCCGGGACGAACCGGTCGACCGCCCGCAGCAGCCCCTGGACGAACCGGTTGTTCAGGACTCCGCGCTCGATCACCTCGTCGCCCTCGGCGAGCTCGCGGATCTGGGCGTCGGTGATCTGGTTCTTGCGCTGGACCTCCTTGAGAACCGACAGCATGAACGCCCGCTCCCGGGCGTCGTCCTGGGCGCCCCGGACGATGATCTCCGCGGCCTTGTCGGCGTCGACACCGGACGACAGGTCGAACAGGGTCTTGCCGTAGAAAGGCAGCTTCACGTCCTGCTCGCCGATCGGCAGAGTGAGGCCGGACTTCTTCAACCCCTCGGCCAGCGCCTTCAACCACTCGCGTTTGACCGCCAGGGCGTCCTTTTTCTCCTGCCCTCTTCCATGGACGAACACGAGCTGAGGCATCAGTCGATCTCCTTGTTTTGGATGGCGGTGCGGACCAGATCCACCCCTGAGGGGTCGAAAAGCGTCCAGAGGGACTCCACCCGGTGGCGGCCGAGCTCGGCGAGGCCGGGCGGCAGCTCCACCCGGTGGGCGCCCAGCAGCGCCCACCCCGACGAGAGCAGCGGGACGAACGGGTACAGGCCCTTCTCGGCGGCCACTCGGCGGCCCCGAAGGTCTCCGTTCAACAGCTCGACGTCGAACAGCCGGAGCCCCAGATCCTTTTTCATGGACTCCTCGACCTTGCGGATCAGGCCCTTGCGCTGCAGGTCGTCGAAGGCGTAGGCGGCGTAGACCGCCATGGTCGGGTCGAGCCCATCTCCTACCTTCATGTGGTCGGCGAGCAGCTCGGCGTCGCCGGCGCTCAGGCGGAGCACGCCCAGCCGCGCCGAGGAGGCCATGAGAGCCCGCAGGCTGCGGAGTTCGTCGACCCGGTCGTGGATGCCGGTCCATCGGGGCGAGTTGTCCGAGGGCTCATAGCTGACATCGACCACCTCGCCGGCTTCGACCGAGATGGCCGCGAGGTAGTGCGGGATGGCCGGCAGCACCACCCCGGTTCCGTCCGAGAACTGCATTGAAACGTTGGCCGCCGGGCCGGCCACCGCATCCACCCGGACGATACGGTGCTCGGGATCGACGATCTCAGCGTCGGCGCCGGCGCAGAGCACCGAGTCGACCGACGTTCCCCGCACCTTGAAGCCACAGCGGGTCTCGAACGCCGACGGACCGAAGGGTTCGAAGACCCGTCCCGCAGTTCGCAGCAACTCCGAGGTGTCGGGCCCCAGGGCGGCCGCATCGCCGCCGACGACCAGTCCATCCTTCAGCGAGGCCCGCAGCAGGGAGCGGGAGCTGGTCATCAGGCGCTCGCCGGGAGCCGCGGTCCGCCGGGTGCCACCTGCACCCACCGAGGCGGCTCTTCCAACCTGGGCCGGGACCTTCTCTTCGCTCCTCGGCTTTTCGGGCCTCGTGCCCCTGCGGCGGCCGCGGGCCGGGGGCGCGGCCGGCGGCGGTGCTGCCGCCGGTGACGGGACCCGGGGCGCCGACGCCGGCATGGGCGGGGGTTGCGGCGCCGGGACCTCGGCGAGCCAGGTGCCCCGGGAGTTGATGCGTGCGATCGGAGTCTGCGAGACGCCCGGCTTCACGTCGGCGGAGATCAGCCGGTCGAGCACCTCGCTCTGCAGGTGGAACGACAGCGGCCAGGGCCGGATGATCCCCCGCCGGGCGCCCTCATCAGCGCCGGCAACCTCGATCAGCCGGATCGGCGCCGGCTCCTCCGGGTCTTTGACCAGGACGTCCTTTCGTCCCTGCAGCGCCTCCACCAGCGAGTCGGTGTAGATCGCTCGGAACCCGGCGGCCGCCTGCTTGGGGTCTTTGACCTCGAGGGCCGGGGCGCCGAGCGCGCAGGCGAAGAACACGTCGACCGGGTTCTCGATCCCGCCTTCGGACAGGTTGGGAAAGATCTCCGATCCCCGGATCCCCTGCGCCTGGATCCCCTCGGCCGCAGTGCGGCAGGCGTCGGAGATGAGCACCACGTGGGGGATGCCGCAGTAGCGGGCCAGCTCGACGCTGCCCGATACGTTGACCGCCTCGTTGGAGTCCTCGGGGGCGGCCGACAGGAGCCAGTACTCCCCCCGGCTGATGTTCACGCCGTGCCCGGCGAAGTAGACGATCAGCTGCTCGACGGTCGACAGGTCGACGAGCTCTTTGACCGCCTTTTTGACGTCGCGCACCTCGACCGGGCCGGACTCGTCGCTGAGGACCTTCACCAGGTCCCGGTCGATGCCCTGGTCGAGGGCCCACTTCTCCATCGCCCGGACGCCGTCGTGCACCGCCTGCAGGGTGTCCAGGATGCCGGCTTGGGCGACACCGATGAGCACGACTGCCCTGACCACGATCCTCCTTTCCAACCCACGAGAGCGTGAACCTTCGAAGTCATTGTGGCGGCGACCGGCCGCCCGGACAAGGCTTGCGGCAGGCCGGCGGTAGACCGGGCGGCTTTCGGGGCAAACTGAACGCACAACCCTTCAGAATCGAGACCACATGGAACTGGGCATCTACACCTTTGCCGAGCGCACGACCGACCCGAACACCGGTCAAACGATCAGCGCGCAACGGCGGCTGCGAAACCTGATCGAGGAGGTCGCGCTTGCCGACCGGGTGGGACTTGACGTGTTCGGAGTCGGCGAGCACCACCGGCCGGACTTCGTCGTCTCCGCACCCGCCATCGTGCTGGCGGCCGCCGCCGAACGTACCGAGAAGATCCGTTTGACCAGCGCCGTGAACGTGATCAGCTCGGACGACCCGGTCCGGGTCTTTCAGGACTTTGCGACGCTGGACCTGTTGAGCGGCGGGAGGGCGGAGATCATGGCCGGGCGGGGCTCGTTCATCGAGTCGTTTCCGCTGTTCGGCTACGACCTGCACGACTACGACTCGCTGTTCGAGGAGAAGCTGTTGATGCTGCTGGAGCTGCGGGAGTCGGAGGTTGTCTCCTGGCAGGGACGGCACCGCCCGCCGATCGACCGGCAGGGTGTCTACCCGCGGCCGCTGCAGCACCCGCTGCCGGTCTGGGTCGCGGTGGGCGGCAACCCCAGGTCGGCGGTCCGGGCCGGGACGCTGGGTCTGCCGATGGCCCTGGCGATCATCGGCGGCATGCCCGAGCGCTTCGCCCCCTTCGCGGAGCTCCACCGCAAGGCCGCGGCCGACGCCGGCTGGGACCCGCCGCCTCCGCTGAGCATCAACTCCCACGGCTTTATCGCCGGATCGGCCCGGGAGGCGATCGACGAGTCGTTTCCCTACGTCGCAGACACCATGAACCGCATCGGCAAGGAGCGCGGCTGGCAGCCGATGACCAAAGCCGACTACGAGACGAGCGCCACCCTTAGGGGATCGGACTTCGTCGGCACCCCGCAGCAGGTGATCGAC
>DATABX010000428.1:0-1881 GCA_036259335.1 Actinomycetota bacterium | reverse complement strand
TTCCTGGAAGACTTTCGCCGGTGCCGCGAGGGGCAGAAAGGTTCTGCGACGGTGAGGAACAGCCGACCATCATCGCCGGCATGCCCGGCCTGCTGATCCGGTATCGGTAAGACCTAAATGGGTTGCCACAGTGGCTGGAGGTGCTCCGGCCGCAGTAGCCGGGAGCCCACGCTTAGCAGGAAGCGGCGCGCTCTTCGTTGAGGATCACAGGCAAGAGCCGTTTGATCTCTAACCGTTTCCCGCTGTAGAACACGGGGAAGGAGTGCTGCGGAGGCTGAGATGGCGCAGATAGTGCTCGAAAATGCTACCCGGCGGTTCCCTGACGGGACGCTCGGAGTAGACAACCTCGACCTCCAGATCGCCGACGGCGAGTTCATGGTCCTGGTCGGCCCCTCCGGCTCCGGAAAGAGCACCGCCCTCAGGATGATCGCCGGCCTGGAGGAGATCAGCTCCGGCGAGATCCGCATCGGCGACAAGGTGGTCAACGACCTGCCTCCCCGGGACCGGGACATCGCAATGGTGTTCCAGAACTACGCCCTCTACCCCCACATGACGGTGTTCGAGAACATGGCCTTCGGCTTGAAGCTGCGCGATGTGGCGAAGGAGGAGATCCAGAGCCGGGTCGAGCAGGCGGCCGACCTTCTGGACATCCGCCAGTACCTGCACCGCAAGCCGAGGCAGCTCTCGGGCGGTCAGAGGCAGCGGGTGGCGATGGGCCGGGCGATCGTGCGGGAGCCGGCGGCGTTTCTCATGGACGAGCCGCTGTCCAACCTGGACGCCAAGCTGCGGGTGCAGATGCGCACCGAGATCGAACGCCTCCACCGCAGGCTCAACACCACCACGGTGTACGTCACCCACGACCAGGTGGAGGCGGTGACGATGGCCGACCGGGTGGCGGTCCTGAGGGGCGGGCGGCTGCAGCAGGTCGACACCCCCCAGGAGCTCTACGCCTCACCGGTGAACCTGTTCGTGGCCGGGTTCATCGGCTCGCCCGCCATGAACATGGTGATCGCCCGGCTGGAGGCCGACGACGGCGCGGTGTCCGTGCGGTTCGCCGACCACGAGCTGACGATACCGAGGGCTGCCGGACTGGAGGACCAGGTCGGCAAGGACGTGGTCCTCGGCATCCGGCCGGAGGACTTCGAGGACCCGGACCTGGTGGCCGGCAACGCCTCGGTCGGCATGATCGAGGTCGACATCACGCTCGTCGAGACGCTGGGGGCGGAGACCGTCGCCTACTTCGAGGTGGAAGCGCCCCGGGTGGAGATCCAGGACACCAAGGATCTCGAGGCAGACCAGCGCCGGGGAGCGCCGGCCCAGAAGGCCAGCCGGGAGGGTCACTCGATCTTCACCACCCGGCTCAACCCGAAGACCCAGATCGGCGAGGGCCAGAAGGCGAAGCTGGCGGTCGACCTGGAGCGCCTCTACTTCTTCCACCCCGAGACCGGCGAGAACCTTCGTTGACCGGCTCCCAGGAGGCGGCACTAGGGGGGGTCAAGCCGAGGGACACCGGTACCACGACCACTCAGCGCCCGCGGAAGGGCTGGCTGCGCAGGCACCGGTTCGAGCTGGCGCTGGTCGCTCCGCTCGTTCTCTACATCCTGCTTCTGACTCTGGCGCCGATCCTCGACACCTTCCGGCTCTCGCTGTCGGGTTCCGACGGGGAGTCGTTCCCCTCGGTCACCAACTACACCCGGATCTTCGAGTCCGAGGTGTTCCGGACCGCGTTCAAGAACACATTGATCGTCGCCCTGCTGTCGCTGCTGCTCGAGCTGGTGATCGGTCTGGCCACCGCCCTGGCGCTGAACGCCAAGTTCCGGGGACGCAGCCTGGTCCGGACGATCATCCTGATCCCGCTGGGCGTGCCGACGATCGTGTCCG
>DATABX010000427.1:0-3202 GCA_036259335.1 Actinomycetota bacterium | reverse complement strand
GCCGAGGCTCCGGGCAACGGCCAACCGGCTGTCGCAGCGGCAACGAGGACCAGGGTCCCCACTGCCGACTTCGCCAGCATGGCCAACCCTCTTGCCCAGAGCGCCCGCAAGGCAACAAAGGCCGACATTTGGGCGGCCGCCGGGGCGAGCTCCGCGGCGGACGACAAGACGATCAGCTACTCGCGGCCGGGCAGGGCTGAAAGGCCCCGCTGGTCCACCCAGGACCAGCCGGCCGCCACCGCGAACGGAAGGCAGGGGGCCGATGCCCCGCCTGTGATGGCACGCTGGCAGCCGCCGGCGCAAGCACAGACGGCTGCACCGGCAGCCGCGAACGGACACGGCACCACCGGCATTCAGCCGGCGCGCCGTGCGGCGAGGCCTGAGGCCCAGCCGCAGTCCGAGCGGCCGAAGGCTGAGCCCGGGACCGAGACCACAGGCCCCGGCAACGACGGGGGTCGGCGGTTGTTCGGCCGGCGGATGGAACCCGCCAGGCCGGCGAGCGACAACGGGCTCGACTCGGCGGCCCCGGCCGTCGAGGCGGCGCCTGCGGCCACAGAACCCAAAATCGAACAGCAGTACACCAGCGGCGGATCCGAGCCCAAGCCAGTTCAGGGGGCGTGGGCGGCCGGAATCCAGGACGAGGAGGACACCTGGGATGAGCAGGAAGACGAGGACACCGGCGACGAGCGGGTGCCCCGGATTCTCGTGCTCGACCGTGTCGGGGACTTCTCGACCGACATCGCCCGGGCCACCGTCGACCTGGACCCGGCTCCGGAGATCCTTCGCTTGAGCCGTTCCACCCAGGTGATCGAGGTCGTGGAGCAGGAGGAGCCCGACGTCATCGTGGTTGCTCCGGAAGAGGTGACCGGCGCAGGCCTCAAGCGCCTTGCCGAGATCCACCGGAAGGACCCGAAGGTAGTTGTGGTGATCTCCGAGAGCACCAAGACCGTGACGGCCGCCCAGACCGCGGCGTGCGGGACCAGCGACATCATCCCGCTCGGGATCACCAAGGCCCGGCTGAGGACCAAGATGACGAGGGCTTTGGAAACCGCCGAGGAGCTCCGCAACGAGCAGCTGGTTGTCGCGGAGCGGATCGTGGTCCAGGAGGCGCCGGCTCCGGTAGAAAGACCGGACTTCACGCCTCCCGCCTACGCACCGGCGCCGGCGCCGGCTTCGGTCGCTCGCAGCCACACCAAGCTGGCCCGGGTGTTCACCGTCGCCTCCGCCTCGGGCGGCTGCGGCAAGACCTTCTACTCCACCAACTTCGCCGCCTACCTGGCGAAGGCGACCGGAGGAAAAGTCCTGCTGGTGGACCTCGACCTGCAGTTCGGTGAGGTGGCCATCTCGCTGCACCTCCGCCCGAAGCGGACGATCTCCGAGCTGGTGCAGGAGGAGGACATCGCGGCGGCACTGAGCGACTACGTAGTCGATCACAGCGCCGGCTATAAGGTCCTCTGCGCTCCTCGTGACCCGGTAGCCGGAGACAAGGTTGGGCCCAGGGAGACCACCGCAGTTCTGGAGGCCGCCCGCAGCCAGTTCGACTACATCGTGGTCGACACGCCGCCTTCGATCAACGAGACCTGCCTGGCCGCTTTCGACCAGTCCCAGTCTCTGGTGATCATGGCGACGATGGACCTGCCCTCATTGAAAAACCTGAGGGTTTTCCTCGAAACGCTTAAGAAACTGAACCTACCTGCCGATCAAGTGTCGCTGGTGGTCAACAAGGCCGAGTCCGGAACCGGAATCGACCTCAAGGAAGTGGAGCCGCTCTACCCCCAGGGCTTCTCCGCGGTTCTTCCGTACGCCAAGCAGGTGTCCTGGTCCATCAACATGGGCATGCCCGTGCTGGTGGCCGACCCCAACGCAGACATCAGCCGCAAGCTCGTTGAAGGTGCGGTGAAGCTAGTACCGCCGGCCACCGGCAAGCAACTGCCCTGGACGGCTCCCGCGGCTGCCCCCCGGCGCGGATGGTTCTCGAGGTTACTGAAAGGAAAGGCCAAATGAAACTGTCGGACCGGGTTGAGCTGGTTGAAGTAGAAGCAAACCGCTCGGGCTCCAAGGGTGGCCGACGGCGGGCATCCGCCGGAAGCGGAAGTGAGAACTGGGGCCAGATGAAGCGCAGCGTGCGTGACGCACTGCTGGAGGAGCTTGGGCCGCGTCTTTACCAGAAGACCAAGCCCGAGGAGCTGAAGGCCACGGTCATGGAGAACCTGGACGCCGCCTTGGAGAAGGCCGGCGTGTCGGTCTCGTTGACCCAGCGAGCCAAATTTGCCGCCGAGGTGGCGGCCGACCTTCTGGGTTACGGGCCGCTCGAGGAGCTGCTGGCCGATCCAACGCTCACCGAAATCATGTGCAACGCCTACGACGACATCTACGTCGAGCGTCACGGCAAGCTCGAGCACGTGAGCACGACCTTCAGCGACGAAGCGCACCTGCGCCAGATCATCGAGAAGATCGTGGCAACGGTCGGACGGCGCATCGACGAGTCCTCGCCGATGGTCGACGCCCGGTTGCCCGATGGCTCCCGTGTCAACGCGATCCTGCCTCCGGTTGCGGTTCACTCACCGGTGCTGACCATCCGGCGGTTCCCGGCCGAGCCGTACGGCATGAAGGACCTGATCAACTTCGGGTCCATCACGCTGGACGCGGCGATGTTCCTGGAGGCCTGCGTCCGCGGCAAGCTGAACATCCTGGTGTCCGGAGGTACCGGCACCGGTAAGACCACCATGCTGAACGTCCTGACCGAGTTCGTTCCGGAGTCGGACCGCATCGTGACCATCGAGGACGCCGCCGAAATCCGGCTGCACCAGCCTCACGTGATCACGCTGGAGGCCCGTCCGGCCAACATCGAGGGCGCCGGCCAGATCACCATTCGGGACCTGGTCCGCAACGCCCTGCGGATGCGGCCGGACCGGATCGTCGTCGGTGAGGTTCGAGGGGGAGAAGCCCTCGACATGCTGCAGGCGATGAACACCGGTCACGAGGGATCGCTGACCACCATCCACTGCAACTCGCCGCGGGACGGCCTCGCACGTTTGGAGACCATGGTCCTGATGGCCGGGTACGACCTGCCGCTGAGGGCCATCCGCACGCAGATCGCGTCGGCGGTGGACATCATCATCCACATCGACCGGTTCGGCGACGGCAGCCGCCGGGTCACCCACATCTCGGAGGTCCAGGGAATGGAGGGCGACGTGATCAC
>DATABX010000426.1:0-7805 GCA_036259335.1 Actinomycetota bacterium | reverse complement strand
GGCTGAAGGCCGGTCAACGAAGGAGACGCTCATTCTTACCTCCTCCTTACCTCCTCGGCCCGACACAAGACGGACCGTCTCGTTAAGAAAAACCTACACAGGCACACGCGGTTTGTCAAGACGAACCGTCTCGCCTTGTGTTAGCCTCGTGCCATGGCCGGTAAGAAGAGCCCCGATGCCGCACGTCGCAGTGACAGGTCACGCCGCGCCATCCTGAGCGCGGTACTCCAGCTGGTGAACGAGGTCGGCTACGGCGAAGTCAGCATCGAAGGCATCGCTTCGCGGGCCGGTGTGGGGAAACAGACGATCTACCGCTGGTGGCCCTCCAAGGGTGCCGTGCTCCTGGAGGCGTTTGTCACATCCGGAGGTGAAGGCCCCAAGGAGCCTGCGCCTCTTCCCGACACCGGCGACATAGAAACCGACCTGAAGAACGCCCTGCGGGCTACGGTCGCCGAGATGATGGACTCCCGCTTTGACGAGCCGGTGCGTGCCCTGCACATCGAGATGCTCCAAGATTCCAAACTCGCCGCCACCGCCGCGGAGCAGTGGGATGAGCCGAGAAACGAGGTGAGGAAGGAACGGCTGCGTAGCGCCCAACGGCTTGGGCAGCTTCCGGACAATCTCGATCTGGATCTGGCCGTCGAGATGCTCTGGGGCCCTCTACTCAATAGGTGGCTGCAACAGCGAAAGCCTCTCAGTTCTGACTATGCCGACAACGTCGTGGAGGTGGCTCTCAACGGTCTCCGCCGTCCCATCGGCGTGAACGGACAGTCGCCGCATCCCCAATCACCCGACATCCTTTGAACGCAGTAAAGATCAGGTGAGGGCTCAGATTGGTGGATTTGGTGGGACATAGGTCCCGAAGCCACTGTCGCCCGGGAGCCGGAGCCGGGTCGCACAGTGGGACACGGGTACCGGAGCCAATGTGGGACACAGCTACCGGACTCTTACAAATTACATGGGTGTGATTGAGTGGAGCCGAGGGGATTCGAACCCCTGGCCTCTGCATTGCGAACGCAGCGCTCTACCAACTGAGCTACGGCCCCAGTAGGGCAATTGTAGCGGCGGCTCAGCGGGGACGGTTGTGCCCGCCCTCCTCCAGCGCGTTCTTCAGGCCCTGCTGGATGATCGTCGTCGACAGGTCGCCCCGGGTGCGCTCGATGATCGAGCGGGCTACGTCGGTCGTCCGCCGCAGGCCCCCGGTCATGGCGTCCGGGTAGTCCATCGTGATCAGCAGGTAGTAGATCTCGTCCATGACGTCCATCAGCCCCTCTGAGCGCTTGAGGTCTCCCCGGCGCAGCAGGTCCAGGATGTGGCGGCGGACCTCCCCGATGGCCTCGCCCATACCGTTCAGGTAGGCGGGTGCCTCTACGCCGATCTCCTCCGGGGTCGGCAGCTGGAGGCCGAACACCAGGGCGTGGGTTATCCGGGACTCGGCGTACTCCTTGGAGGCGTCGTGGTAGAAGCCGGCGTGGCGGATGTCGGGGTGGTCGGTCATCGCGGTGGCGGCCTGCTCGAGACAGCTGCGAGCTTCACCCTGCAGGCGCTCGGCCTCGGCGCCGTCCCCTCGGTGGACCGCCCGGATCGAGTTGGCGGACAGGCGGATCGCCTTCCGGCAGAGCGTCAGGCCCTGCTCTCTGGACTCGTACTTGGCATCCAGGTTGTTCCGTAGTGAGCTACGAATCGAGTCCAGGTCCATGGGGGATTCATTATCTACCTGTGGACCCCCGGATCCTGGGGCGAAGCTAGTACCGGCCGGCCTGGGCCCATCCCAGCTCGCTGAGGCCGTCGTCCTCGGCCAGGACGTCGTCCTCGATGATGTACACCGGCCTCGACCCGTACTCCATGATCTTCACGGGAGGGTTGAGCGGCATCCGGAGGACCGAGGGGATGTCGTCGACCCGCCGGGAGAGGTCCTCTCGCTCCTGGCTGACCGCCGGGCGGTAGGGCCGCTTGTTCTTCTCTGAGATCAAAAAGGCGGTGAATCCGGCAAGACCTAGCGCCAGGGCGATGCCGATCCAGAGCAAAAAGCCCAGGCCGGGCACCAGGCTCGCGGGCAGGCAGAAGGCGAGTCCGGCCAGCATGCCGCAGAAGATACGGCGGCGCTTGAAGATCACCTCACGGGGGTCCGGCTCGTCGAGCGGGGTCCGCAGGGTCAGGACGTAGCGGCCTCCGGTAAGTGGTGCCTCATGGTTGGAGCTGAGCGCCCGCATGCTGCGGTTGAAGGTTCCCACGCTCAAAGAGACCGACGAGTTTTCCTTGGCTTTCAAAAGAACCGGCAACAAAACGACTGCCCAGAGAACAGCAAGCAGAGCTACGAGTACCCCAGTCATGGCGCAACCTCAGTCCGTGCTCGTACACAACATCTGTGGACAGCCGGAAGATAGCACTGCATATGTTGTGGTTTACGGATTTCTACGGCGTTTTTTGCGCTCCGGGGCAATAAAAAACTACATCCGTGTAATTCTGAGCCGTTTTCGCCATGGGCGGCCTGAAATGGGGGGTTCACGACAGGGGCCCCCGCGGGGCGTCTGGGTGGGGCGAGAGGTTGCTCCTGTACCGCATCTGCTGCCTTTTCATCCCGGGGGAAGTGCTGGAGAAAGGGACCTGCGGGGAAGCTGACCTGTGGCCTGACGCACCTTATCAATCCGCAATCTGCCTTCGAAAGTCCCTAGAGGTCAAAGCGCGAACAAAACTTTCGATCTCGCGAAACAATCTCTCAGGATCGGGAAAAAGAGCCCTGGCGAGGTGCGGATAGACTCGAAAGGACCTCTCAACCGATTCGACGGAAGGACGCCATGCCGACCATGAAGCCGGGCAACGCCGCCCCCCGCGACGCCGAAGCCGACCTCCTGGTGGTCGCTGCAACCAAGACCAACCTCCTCAGCGCTGCCGCGGCCGAGGTCGACGCCGCTCTGGACGGCGCCCTGGCAAGCCACCTTGCGACCACGACCTCCATCGGCGGCAACGGCGTATTCGAGGGCAAGCTCGGCCAGGCGGCGATCCTGCCGACCTTCGGCCGGCTTCCGGCCCCCGCCGTCATGGTGGTGGGGTTGGGCAAAGGAGACGAGGTCGACTCCGAGAAGATCCGCCGGGCCGCCGGGGGCTACCGCAGGGTGGTGCTGGACATCGGCGGCGAGGTCGAGGGGGCAGGCGCCGCCGCCGCCGAAGGCTTCGAGCTGGGTTCCTACTCTTTCGCCCGCTACTTGAGCGAACTCCCCAAGCGCTCCGAGGAGGTGACGGTAACCGGGGCCACCGAAGCCGATCTGCGCCGGGCTTCGATCTACGCCGATGCCGCGACCTGGGCCCGCGACCTGGTCAACGAGCCGCCGAGTAACCGGGGCCCAGAGATCTTCGCCGGCTGGGCGAAGCAGCGGGCCGAGGCGGCCGGCCTTGAGGCGGAGATCCTCGACGAGGAGGCGCTGGCCGACCGGGGCATGAACGGGCTGCTCACGGTGGGCAAGGGCAGCGACTCGCCGCCGAGGCTCCTGGTGATCACCTACGCCCCGGAGGGCGCCACCGGGTTCCTCGGCCTGGTCGGCAAGGGGATCACCTTCGACTCGGGAGGACTGTCGATCAAGACCGGCGAGGGCATGGAGACCATGAAGATGGACTGCTCGGGCGGGGCGGCGGTTGCCGCCGCAGTCACCACGCTGCCGGCGCTGAAGCCGGCGATCAAGGTGGTGGCAGCCGTGGCCCTGGCGGAGAACATGCCCGGCGGCCGGGCGGTCAAGCCGGGCGACATCATCCGCCACTACGGGGGCCACACCTCCGAGGTGCTGAACACCGACGCCGAGGGCCGCCTGGTGCTGGCCGACGCGCTGGCCTGGATGGCCGAGCAGCGGCCCGACGCGATGGTGGACCTGGCTACGCTGACCGGGGCGATGATGATCGCGCTCGGCCCCCGGGTCGCCGGTTTCTTCTCGAACCGGGACGAGTTGCGCTCCGAGCTGCTGGAGGCGTCGGCCCGCACCGGCGAGGTCCTCTGGCCGATGCCGCTGGTCGACGACTACCGCAAGATGATCGACACCCCGGTCGCCGACGTGAAGAACATCTCCGGCACCCGTCACGGCGGGGCGATCACCGCCGCCCTGTTTCTCAGGGACTTCGTGGGCGACACGCCGTGGGCCCACCTGGACATCGCCGGCACCGCGTGGGTGGACAAGCCCGACCACTACCTGTCGGCGGGGGCCAGCGGCTACGGCACCCGCCTTCTGCTCGACTGGATCACCAGCCGGGCCGGCCGATCCGCTTAGAGGGAGACTCCATGGAGATCGAGGGACATCCGACGCAGGACCTGGTGGACGAGCTGACCCGGCGGGGAGCGGTTGCGGTCCCCGGGGACTCCTCCGGGCCGGACCCGGAGGCGGTGGGAAGGGCGGTGCCGTCGGGTCCGGGTTTTTGGATGTACGTTTCTTCCGAGACCTACGACACCGAGATCGATGAGGGCCCGCCCCTCATCGTCTGATCTGACCTAGAAAGGACGTCGCATGACGAAGTGGGAGTACGCGTCGGTGCCGGTGATACCGCACGTGGCCAAAGAGATCCTCGACAACTGGGGCGACGACGGCTGGGAGCTGGTGACCGTGTTCACCCCTCCGGACGTCGGCGGAGTGGTGGCCTACTTCAAGCGGGAGAAGCAGGGCTAACCCCGGCTCCAGCCTCCGCTCTTGCCGCCGACCTTGTTGACCAGCTCGACGTAGGCGATGCGGATCCCCTTGTCGACCGCCTTGCACATGTCGTAGACGGTCAGAGCCGCCACCGAGGCGGCCGTGAGCGCCTCCATCTCCACCCCGGTCCGGTCGGCGGTGCGCACCTCGGAGAGGATTTTCACCCCGCCGTCCTCCAGCGCCAGGTCGACCTTGATCCCGGTCAGCGCCAGCGGGTGGCACAGCGGGATGAGCTCGGAGGTCTTCTTGGCGGCCAGAATGCCGGCGATCTTGGCAACCCCCAGGGCGTCGCCCTTCGACAGGCCGCCCTCCCGCACGATCCGCACCGTCTCCGGAGTCATCTCGACGAAGGCGGCGGCGGTGGCCTCCCGGACCGTGGCGCTCTTGGCGGAAACGTCGACCATCGCCGCCTGGCCCTCGGGGTTGACGTGCGAAAGCTTGGGTTCCGGCTCAGACATGGGTGGTCTGGCTCTGGATCTGCTCGAGGTAGCTGCGGAAGTCCGAACCCAGCTCGGGGTGGTCGAACGCCAGGGCGGCCGTGGCCTGCAGATAGCCTAGCTTGGTCCCCGCGTCCCAGCGGCGCCCCCGGTAGCGCTGCGCCATGAGCCGGCCCTGCCCGGCGAGCACCGCCAGTGCGTCGGTCAGCTGGATCTCGCCCCCGGCGCCCGGCTTCACGGTCTTGAGGATCGTCATCACCTCCGGGTCGAGAACGTAGCGGCCGATGATCGCCAGGTCCGACGGGGCCACCGCCGGATCCGGCTTCTCGACCATGGCCTTCACCTTCATCACGTCGTCGAACGCCGGCTCCGGGTCGATCGAGCCGTAGGACCCGATGCTCTCGTGGGGTACCTCGTCCACCGCGATCACGCTGCTGGAGGTTCGTTCGTAGGTCTCGATCATCTCGGCGACGAAATTGTCCGCCGGGTCCAGCAGCTCGTCGGGGAGCAGGACGACGAACGGGTCGTCGTGGACGTGCTCCCGGGCGACCCACACCGCATGCCCGAGCCCGAGCGGCTCGTTTTGGATCACCGAGAAGATGTCGGCGACGGTGTTGAGCCGCAGCATCTCCTTCAGCAGGTCCTTTTTCTGCTTCTCCCGAAGCGCAGTCTCCAGCTTGGCGTTGGAGCTGAAGTGGTGGGTTACGGCCTCTTTGCCCTCGGAGATCACGATGCAGATGTTGGTGATGCCGGCCCTGACCAGCTCCTCCACCGCGTACTGGATCACCGGTCGGTCGACCACCGTCACCAGCTCTTTGGGAACCGCTTTGGAGGCGGGAAGAAACCGGGTTCCCAGGCCGGCGGCCGGGATGATGGCGGTTTGTACTGGCATCTTCAGATCCTATCCGGCATCGCCGAAGTTAATCCGGCCGGTGAGCGACCACCCGGTTCTTGCCCTGGGCCTTGGCCTTTAGCAGCGCCAGGTCGGCGGCCTTGAAGATCGAGGCGAAGTCGGTTCCGGCCGACGGGTAGGACGACACCCCGGCGGAGACCGTGACGCTCAGCGGGTCGGGGGTCATCTCGGTGACGAACGGGGTGGCCGAGATCACCTGGCGGATCTTCTCGGCGGCGTTCATCCCGCCGGCCAGGTCGGTCTCGGAGAGCAGCAGCTCGAACTCCTCGCCGCCGTAGCGGGCGAACATGTCGACGTCGCGGATCGTCGACTTGATCCGCTTCGCCAGCTCGATCAGCACGAAGTCGCCGATCTGGTGGCCGTAGGTGTTGTTGAAGATCCGGAAGTCGTCGATGTCCAGGATGATCAGCGAGAACGGGCGGCCGAAACGCTGGGCCCGGTCGATTTCCCGGGCGAACTGGATCTGGAACCAGCGATGGTTCCAGATGCCGGTCTTGCCGTCCATGATCGCCATCCGCTCGGCTTCCTGGTGCAAAAGCACGTTCTCGATGGCCACTCCCGCCTGGTCGGTGAGCGACAGGATCGTGCGCAGGTCGGCCTCGGTGAAGAACCCGGTCTGCTTGCTGTAGAAGTTGAGGACCGCCAGGACCCGGTCGTGCGAGATAAGGGGAACCGACAGCTGGGTCTGGGCGTCGGGCTCGCTGGGGTGGCGCGCCGGGACGTCGGCCGAGCCCGGCAGCAGGATCGGGTGGCCGGTGGAGGCGACGTGGCCGGCGATTCCCTCGCCCACCTTCAGCTTGAACTTGGGCAGGTCGAGGTTGCGGCTGACCCCGGCGACCAGGGTGCCGAGGCCCTTGCGGAGCATCAGCAGGCCGCTGCGGGCGCCGATGGTCTCCATGCCGGTCTCCAGGGCGATCTCGAGCATCCGGTCCAGGTCGTGGGTCGCGCGCAGCGCCTCGCCGAACCGGGTGTGGGCCCGCTCCAGAGCCAGGTTGTACTCACGGATCTGGTCGATCTGTGCCCGCATCGTCGCCGATATCTGGTCCAGCGCCTCGGCCAGCCGGCGCAGGTCGCCCGAGGGCGGAGCGTCGATCTCCCGGTCGTAGAGACCCGAGGCGATCGCTTCGGCGTCGTCGGCCAGCCGCTTGAGCTCGATGGTCGGGTCGTTGTCGGACATGGGGAGATACTATTGAACAGCAGTTATCCGACGAGATTCAGGAAGTTCCTTGCCCACGTACGAATACCTTTGTGTCGATTGCGCCCACCGCAAGGAGGTCGTGCAGTCGTTCTCGGATGAACCTCTTCAGATCTGCGAGGTGTGTGGAGGCAAGCTGCGCAAGGTTATCTACCCGGTCGGCATCCAGTTCAAGGGTTCCGGCTTCTACTCCACCGACCGCCGGGCCAGCCACCCGCTGCCCCGGGGCCGGAACGAGTCCAAGGCCGACGGGAAGGCAGACGCCTCCTCCGACGGCAAGTCCGAGACCAAGTCTGAGACCAAGTCCGAGTCGAAGTCGGAGAGCTCCGGCTCCGGCGACTCCGGTTCCGCACCGAAGAAAAAGGCCGCCGAGAAGACCGCCTGAACCCCCTTCTCAGCGGCTTTCACCTCCCCTAGAATCGCCGGTACTTCCTCCACTTCCCCCAAGCTTTGTGTCGATGATTTCCGAAGGGGGCCGGGATGACCACTCTTGTTCTCAATCGCCGCACGACGTCCAGGTGGAGCCTGCTCGCGATGCTGGCTGCGATCGTCACCGCACTTGCCGTCTACTCGTATCTGTCGTGGCTGCG
>DATABX010000425.1:0-3149 GCA_036259335.1 Actinomycetota bacterium | reverse complement strand
CCGTACCACCTGAAGGAGCTCGACCGCCAGGAGTTCTCGTCGCTGCTGCTCGGCCACTTCGGGCACGTGGCCATGTACGGGCAGCGGGCGACGGTCGGCTCCCTGCTGTCCTCGCTCGACGGCACCGGATCGCAGAAACCGCACTCCCACCTGGTGGTCCAGCGGACCGGGGAGGGCGCCTGGGAGCAGGTGTCCGAGCCGCAGCCCAAGTACCTGGTGGCGGCCGCCTCGCAGCATCCGCTGCCGCCGATGCCGTCCAGCTCCCTGCTCACCGACTCGGGGTTGGAGAGCCCGCCCGAAGCGCCGATGCACGTCCGGCACCCCATCGTCGGGGTGGCGGTCCTGGGAGCCCGGTCGGTCCTTCACCTGGTGCGGAAGCGGCTGGCGCTCGCCATGAGGGAACGGAACCGCCGCAAAGAGCGAAAGGGCTGACCTGCCGGCTCGGCCCGGCACTCCGGGGATGACAGCGTCGACGCGCGACCGGGCAGCCACTGCCGAGCGGCTCCCCGGCGAGCCGGTGGGACCCCCGGCCGGTGGGCTGGGGCTTTCCCTGCTCTGCGCCGCTCTGGCGATCCAGGCGGCTCTGGGAACCATGCTGCTGGCCGGCGCCCCGGAACGGAATCCCGCCCGGCTGTCCCAGTGGGGACGGTTCATCTTCTACCCCGAGCAGGAGGTGGCCGTCTACCTGGCCGCCCTCGGGCTGGCGCTGCTCGGCATCGGGCTCCTGGCCA
Source organism: Actinomycetota bacterium (assembly GCA_036259335.1). Lineage (GTDB taxonomy): Bacteria > Actinomycetota > CADDZG01 > JAHWKV01 > JAHWKV01 > JAJCYE01. The sequence continues at coordinate 2,418 of DATABX010000425.1, read as the reverse complement.
GGCGGCGCCCCGGAACGGGTTCCCTTGCGGTGGAGGTGCTTCATTCGGGGACCGCCGCCGCTCTCGTGGGGGTCTGGCTGGTGCTGTTCGTCCGCGCTCGAACCTACGCCGCCGGCCAGGAGCCGGTCCCGGAACCGTTGGTGGCCGGCCTTGCCGCCCTGGGCCTGTTGACTGCCGGGGCGGTGGCCGCCGGCCGCCGGTTGCGGATCCCGGACCGCTGGGGGCCGGCCCGGATTCCCGGCGGCCGTTCGCAGGCGGCTGCGCCGCCGGGATCCCGGGCATGGGATCTGCTGGTGCCCGCGGTGATCCTGCTGACCGTCTACGTCTCCTCCTACCGGCAGGCCGCAGGCCGGATCTTTCTGGAGGAGAGCCTGCTTCACTGGGACCACTTCGCCATGGGCCCGGCCCTGCTGTTCCAGCACGGCCAGGCTTTGGGGACCGAGGCCCTCAGCTACTACGGCGCCGGGTGGCCGATGGTCTTCAGCGCCCTCGACCCGTTGTTCCCGATCTCGTTCGGCCACATGATCCAGGTTGGCTCGGCCTACCTGTGCCTCTACCTGGCGGGCGTTTACCTGCTGCTGCGCCTGCTGACCGGCCGTCCCGGAGTCGCCGCGGCCGGGACCGCCCTGGCCGCGGGGACCCTGTTCTACTGGATGGAGGGTCTGTACCTGTGGCGGGCGCCCAACGTCACCCCGCTGCGCTGGGCCTTCGACGTCTGGTGCCTGACCGCTCTGGTGCTCCACCACCGCTCCGGCCGGCCGGCGTGGGCGGGCGCCGCCGGGGCGGCGGTGGGCCTGGCGGTGGTGTTCAACTTCAACGCCGGCATCGAGCTGGCGGCGGCGACGCTGTTCTACTGGCTCTGCCTCGCCCGGGTGCCGCACTCCCGACCGGTGGTTCGCAGCGGCGGACTGTTTGCCGGCGCGGCGGCCGGCGTGGCGCTCGCCGGGATGGCGCTTGCCGGCCGGGGGCAGGTGTTCTCAGGGGCCTTCTGGAGGGGTTGGATGTCCGAACCGCTGAGCTTTCTCACCCTTCCCCTGGCAACCGGCACACGAACCTCGGTGCTGGTGGCGTTCGTTCTGCTGGTCTTCACCCATCTGGGGGTCTGCGGTTTCGCGCTCGCCGCGGCGGTCCAGCGGCGGGCAACCCACCTCACGGTCTTGAGCGGAACGATTGCGCTCTACGGGCTCCTCCTGCAGGTCAAGTTCCTCCGGCACTCGTCCGAGATGACCTTCCCCCGGCTGCTGATGCCGGCCGCGATCCTGCTGACGCTCCTGCTCTCGCGGCTGGTTCTCCGGGGAGGCGTTAACGCCGGCAGATGGCGGCACGCGGTCGTGCCGGCGGTGGTCGCGATGCTCATCGGGCTGGTCCTGCTCGTGCCCGGGTCGCCGGTGGTCGACCCGGTGCTCGACTACCCGAACCTGCTGTCGTCGGCGATCCGCGGAGCCGAGCCGGAGGGCGTCTGCCTGATGAACGAGCCCCGGGATCTGTGCGGCCTGCCGGAGGCGATGAGCGGCAGCTCCCAGGAGTTTCAGGACCTGAGCACCCGGCTTGCGGCGCTTACGGAGCAGGCCCGCTCGGTGGGGGTGGTCGACGAGACCGGATCGCTGTTCTACCTGGCGTCGGGGACCCCGCCGTTCGGCCGGTATACCCGGATATTCACCACTGCCTACACCACCGAGCTGCTGGAGCAGGCGGTGGAGCCGTTCGAGGCGCACCCGCCGGACTACCTGCTGACCCGGGTCGCGATCCCGGCGGACAGCCCCGAGCTGGCCCGGTGGGCCGGCTTCGGGGTCGGGCCGCGCCCGGACTCGCCGTACGCCGACGCCTGGGAGGCGCTGGGCAGCGTGGTTCGTGAACATTACGTGTTGGATGCGACCGTGGGGCCGTTCGAGCTGTGGCGACTGGCCGGCCTCCCGGCGGAACCGTGAACCGACCGGTTCGAACCCGTTACCAGGCGGGCCCGGCGCTGGCTTCCGCGGCATTGACGGTCCAGCTCACCCTTGCGGCCACCCTGCTGGTCGATCCGCCGCCCCAGCCGGTGGAGGAGCTGACCGCCTGGGGCCGGGCCTTCTACCTCCCCGAGCACGACGTGCCGATCTACCTGGCCGGGGTGGTGCTCGGAACCGCCCTCGGGGTGCTGCTCGTCCGCACCTGGCGCCGGCGGCTGGACCGGCCGGCAACGACCGAGCAGTTCATGCGGCGTTGTCTGGGGCTGCAGATCGTGGCGGCGGCGGCCGGGACCGCCCTGTTCCTCAACCGGTTCTTCGCCGCCCGGCCCTTCGTCCTGCAGGGCGACGGGGTCCCGGCCGGCCTCGTTGCCGCCTTTGCAGCGATCGGGCTGCTGACGATCGCGCCGGCGATGGCCGGGTGGGCTGGGTTCCGGCTCGGACGCCGGCCGGCCGCCGGCGGGCCGGAGCC
>DATABX010000424.1:0-7635 GCA_036259335.1 Actinomycetota bacterium | reverse complement strand
GCTGAGGTCCGGCTTGATGCGCGGGTTGGCCGCCCGCCAGGCGTTCCAGTCGCCGACCGACGCCTTCAGGCGGGCGATCTGCTCGTTGTCTGCCATGGATTCTGAGAGTCTATGGGTATGGCCATCGATCCCCTGCCGGTGCTCGACCTGAAGCCGGACTGCGAGCGCTGCTGCGGGCTGTGCTGCGTGGCGCCGGCGTTCGTGAAGTCCTCGGACTTCGCGATCACCAAGCCGCCGGGCAGGCCGTGCCCCAAGCTGACGCCCGGCTTCCGCTGCAGCATCCACGCCCGCCTGCGCCCCGAGGGCTTCCCCGGCTGCGTGGCCTACGACTGCTTCGGCGCCGGGCAGAAGGTCACCCAGGTCACCTTCGGCGGGCAGACCTGGCGGGGGACCCCCAAGGTCGCCGGCGAGATGTTCGATGTGTTCGGGGTGATGCAGCAGATCCACTCGATGCTTCACTACCTCACCGAGGCGCTCGGATTTGCCTCCGGCCCGCTGCACGACGACCTGCAGCAGAAACTCGCCGAGCTGGAAGTCTTGTCGCTGAAGACCCCGCAGGAGATTCTGGCCGTCGACATGGCCGCCCAACGGCAGGCGGTCGGCGCGATGCTGGACGAGGCCAGCCGGCTGGTGAGGGTGGGGAGCTAGGCGGACCTAGTCGGAAAGCGGGTCGGTGCCCAGGTCGAGCTTCATCGACAGGGCGGAGGGCTTGCGGAACTCCACCCCGTACTTTTTGCCCTTGGCCTTCTCGTCCTTGAAGAACTTCACCAGCCTCGATTCGCGGTTGGTTAGGTGGATCGTGAAGTCGTCTGATCCACGGGCATCCGAGATCAGCTGAAGCGTCTTGACCTCGGGATTGCCGTGCCTGCCGTCGGCGGAAACGACGTAGTGGTCGGCGGTTACCCGCTCGAAGAAGTCGGCCTCGACGTTGCGGATACTGCCGTGGTGCGGGAGCTTCAGCACGTCGAAGTGAACCCGATTCCGCTTGAGCAGCCCCTCGGCCTTCAGCCCCTTCAAGATGTCGTCGCCGCGGGCGTCGCCGGTCAGCAGGATCGTCCTGCCGCCCGCCTCGGCCACCGCAACGATGCTCGACAGGTTGAACACGGAGCGGTCCAGGTAGGCGGCCGCCTCGGCGGCCTTCTCGGCCTCCTTCGCCGCCCGGGCCTTCAGGAACTCGTCCCACTTTTTCTCGAGGTCCTGCAGGCGCCCGGTGCTGGGCGCCAGGATGGTCAGCTTCACGCCGTCGAGATCGACCACCGGCCCCGGGCCGTCCGCCGAGCAGACCAGTCCGTCGAACCGTTGGTTCAGCGGCACCGAGAGCTTCTTGGCAAGCTGGCGGAGGACCCGCCCCTGGTCGATGCTCGCCGCGACTGCGCCGGACTCCGGGCCGGTTGCCACGGGCCGCCGGTTCACCTCCTCGGTGACCTGCCGGAAGGAGGCGGAACGGGCCGGCCCGACGATGTCGTCGAAGCTGTTGTGCCACAACGTTCCGATCCGGTAGGGGAGGGGCGAGTTGTCCTCGACCTTGTCGGCGAGGTCCTCCATAAGCGCGATCACGCCGTTGACGTGGTCGTCGTCGATGTGGCTCACCATGAGGATCTCGATCTCCAGCGGCTCCTCGTCGCCGGCACGGGAGGCGCACAGCTCGCCGAGCCGCTTGCGCAGTGTCTGGTTGTAGACGGTGGCCGGCCCTCCGTCGATCAGGATCGTCCGGGGAGTGCCGGCGTCGCCGAAGTGCAGGATCAGCGAGTCTCCGTGCCGGGCGTTCAGTGCTTCGAGGGTGAACAGCAACGGCGCCTCCTCGGCTAGACGGCCTGGATGGCGCGCAGCACGTCGACCATCCCGCTTCCCTGAAAGTAGCGTTCCCGTCCGAGGTCGGTGGCCGTCTCGCACAGGATCGACTTCACCCGTTCCGGCTGGCCGATCAACTCCCGGTGGCGGGCCATCAGCAGCGCTGCGCTCCCGCTGACGTGCGGCGCCGCCATGGACGTGCCGTCGAGGGTCCGGATGCCCCGGTCGGGGACCGAAGCGGTGATTTTCTCGCCCGGCGCCACCAGGTCGGGCTTGACCCGTCCGTCGCCGGTCGGCCCGCGGCTGGAGAAGTAGCTGACCCCGTAGGTGTGCGGCCGGTAGCGGTGGGTGGCGCCGACGGTGATCACCGACTGGGCGTTGCCCGGGTCGGTGATGCTGATGTTGCGGTAGGTCTCCACCGACAGCCCGGCGGTGGTGGCGTACTGGATGTAGCCCTCGTTGCCCGCCGCGGTCACCACGACCACCCCGGATCCGACCACCCGCTCGCACTCCTCGCACACCGGCGTCCTGCCGCAGGCGTAGTTGGCGACATCGTGGGGGATCGACAGGCTGAGGTTCACCCCGTGGACGACCACGTGATCCTTGTTGGCGTTCAGGTGGCGGATGAACTGCAGGGCGCTGATCACCGAGAACTCGTCGCCCCGGCCCTGGTCGTCGAGGACCCGGATGTCGTAGACCTCCAGGTCCGGGCAGACGCCGGTCAGGTCCTCGTCGGTGTCCTCGTCCCCGCCGCCGTACTCGCCGGCCCTCCAGTCCGCGGCCAGGATGCCGGCGACGTGGGTGCCGTGCTCGTGGGTGGGCGGCCGGTATCCGGCGGTCGTGTGCGGAACCATGAGGAACGGAGCAAACAGGTCCCAGTCGACGTTGCGGCCGCTCTTCAGGTGCCGCTCGAGGTCGTGGACCGTAGGGAGAGGCGAAGAAAGTTGTCCGGTGGCCTTCTTCCCTTTGGCCGGGGCCGCTTTGACCATGCCGGCCATGGTGTCCGGGTCGAGAAGCTTGCGGATCCGGGTGAAGTCGTAGGTCGCCACCACCCGAGTACGGTTCGCCGGGCGGCCCCTGGCGTCCTCGAACGGCTTGGCGTAGGGCTTGTTGTCCTTCGGGTCGCGGGTGCGGAAGGCGGGGTGGGTGGCGTCGATGCCGCTGTCCAGCACCGCCCACTTGAGGTCGCTGCAAGAGATGACGAACAGCCGCCGGGCGGCGTCCGCCTTCACCGTCGATACCGACCGCGAGACGGTCGACTCCGCTTTGCGGTTGCGGCTGATCGAAAAGATCAGCGAGTCCGCGTCCGGCAGCGGCTTCTCCGCGCCCAGAAGCAGATCGACCACCACATCGGCGAGCAACTGGGCCCGCTCCTCGGTGAGCGGCGGCGGGTCACCCTGCGGCGGTTCGGGCCAGAGCCGGTTTTGCCGGGCAAGCTCGATGGTGCCGATCAGCCGGGCCGCCCAGATGACGCCGGCCATCCTGCCCAGCTGGGCTCCGCTGCTGTCCAGCTCCTGGAGCTGCTCCACCAGGCGGCGGGAGGCCTCCGCCCGGTCCTCGTCGGCGATCCTCAGCCAGTCCGCCAGGGCTTTGTTGGCCTGCCAGGACGCCAGGGGGAGGACGGCCCGCACCAGCTCGGTGAACGTGCACTTCACCGCTACGGTGGATCCGCTGTAGGCCAGCTCCCACGATCCCGGCTTGGGGTCGGCCTCCTTGGCCCGCTCGGCTTTCAGAAGGTCGCGCAGCTTGTTGGCCAGCACACCCGGCGACTTGTCCCGGTTGGGAGTCAATAGAAGGTCGACCCGGCCCTCGGGGTGCTCCCCGAAGGCGAACCAGACGTCGGGAAGGATCGGCGAGTCCTGGGTGTAGCGCCGCATCGGGGCGATCTGAAAGATCAGCCGCTCAAGCCGTTCCCGCGAAACCTTGCGGTGGTTGTCCGGTGCCTCGGCTTGCGATTCCTCCGCCACGGCCTGCTTTCTGGTTCGGGGCCACTGCTGGGAAGGATTTTACGTCACGCCAACCTACGGATTTGAGGCGATTACGGTCAGCGCGGGGGAAAGCCGGTCAGCAGGTTGGAGTAGCCACCCGCCGACGCCTGGTGGACCCCCATGGTCCCCGAGACCGGCGCCGGTGAATGCCGGTCGACGGTCGAGCCGTCGGCCAGCTGGCCGAATCCGTTGGAGCCCCAGGACCAGGCCTCGCTCCCATCGGCGGCTGTCGAGTGCATCATCCCGGCCGAGACATCCAGGAATGGTCTCTGAGCGGGGGCGACTCGCACCGCCGCCGGACGGTCGGTGGTGGTTCCGTCGCCCAGCTGGCCGAAGGCGTTCCAACCCCAGGCCATGAGGTGGCCGCCCGACTCGGCCGCCAGACTGTGGGCGAGCCCGGCTGAGATCCGGTCGGCGTTGGCGACGTTCAACGAAGGGACCGGGGAGTGCCGGTCGGTCAGGGTGCCATCGCCCAGCTGGCCGAAGGCGTTCCAACCCCAGCCGTACGCCTGCCGGTTGGAGGTCGCGAGGCTGTGCAGCCAGCCGGCTGAGATCTCCTTCACGCCGTTCAGTGCCGGCACCGGCGCGGGATGCAGCCGGTCGGTCAGGGTGCCGTCGCCCAGCTGGCCCAGGCCGTTCCACCCCCAGGCGAACGGGGTGCCGCCCCGGGTGACCGCCAGGCTGTGGAGGTAGCCGGCCGAGACCCGCTCGGCGCCGCTCATCCCGTGGAGCCGAACCGGAGTGAGCCGGTCCGCCCGGGTCCCGTCGCCGAGCTGGCCGAGCCCGTTCCAGCCCCAGGCCCACACCGAGCCGTCCTTTTTCACGGCCAGGCTGTGGAACACCCCGGCGGAGACCTGGACGACGTCGGTGAGACCCTTGACCCTGACCGGCGTCAGCCGGTCCTGCGTGGTGCCGTCGCCGAGCTGACCAAGAGCGTTGTAGCCCCACGCCCAGACGGTTCCGTCGTCCTTGACGGCCAGGTTGTGGACGAAGCCCGCAGAGACCTGGTTGACGGCGGTGAGGCCGGCTACCGCTTGGGCGCGCTCGGCGTCGCCGGTCCGGCCGTTGCCTGCCGTTCCGAATCCGTTCCAGCCCCAGGTGACGCCGGTGGCGTAGCTCGGCTCGGCCGGGCTGGCCTTCCCGTACACCACCTCACCGCGGACGGTGTTGCGATCGCAGCGGTACTCGAAGGTGGCGTGGAGCCGGTGAAGCACCTCCGGAAGGTCGTCGTCCGGCCCGTAGACCGCTTCCAGGATGCGGAAGCTTCCGGCCACCTGGGCGCAGTTGGGTAGGAAGGCCCCTCCCTCCGCCATGTACATCGACGGGTGCCCGGGAACCTTGTTCGACAGCTCGACCGCGCCGGCATAGTCGCCTGGAGCCGGCTTTTTTCCTTCGGGGTCCGAAAAGTAGATCCCCCACGGCCCCATGTCCGGCGCAAACCCGACGACGACGGCGTACTCGGGGTAGACCGCGCCGCTGAACGCGTCCCCGTCCGCGGTCGACATGGAGATCGGCTGGGGTGGGGATCCTTCACGAACCCGGGTCACCTTTAGACTGCCGGAATCCCTTTGCGCGAGGGCGGGCATCGCCGGCTCGGGGGCCCCGAGGCGCAGAGCCCCGTTCAGAGGCGGCGCGTTCGAGCTGATTCCCAGGCATCTGAACGAAAAGTCGACCTGGAAGCTGAGCAGCTTGCCGTCCGGGTCGTAGACCGCTTCCAGCACGTCGAAGTGGCCGTTTCCCGAGCCGCAGCCCCGGTAGCGGTTGTCCACCTTGAGACCGGGCGATCCTGCCGGGGGACTCGGGTCGACGGTCCTCAGGTACCGTCCGGGCACGATCCTTTGGCCGTCGGGCGCCGAGAACTTGAGGGTCCAGCTGTCCAGGTCGGCTCCCTGGATGTTCACGGTGATCACGTTGGCTGCGACGCTCCACTTGAACCCGTCGCCCTCGTCAACCCGAAGCGAGTGTGTGCTCCCGCCGCCGACGTGCTCGAGCGACGGGCTGTTGACCTTGAGGTAGGACGGCGGGGAGACCGGGTTGGCGATCCTGACCGAGGCCGGTACCGGGTTGGGAAATCCCCATTCCAGCTCGCCCCTCAGCCAGCCGTTGCCGCAGTTCTCCTCGAAGGTCACCCGGAACCGGAGCACGGTGTGGTGAAAGTTGTCGTCGGCGCCCATGACAAGCTCGTGGACCCGGAAGCTCGATTGGGCGGGGATGCACGGGTTGGCCGAGCCGTACCGGATGTTCAGGTCGGAGTTGAGGACCGGATGCCCGTTCCAGGTTGCCCCCTGGTAGACGCCCGGCTTGAGCGGTTGCGCCTGCGGTCCGTCGAAGTCGATGTTCCAGGCCGAGCCGCCCTCGGGCTTGACGTTCATCATGACCTGCCACATCTTCTGCGACCGTAGGTTGAACGAGGCTGTGGAGCGCGTGTAGGTGACGTCCGCGCCCGTGAGGTTGGGCTCCCCGGAGTCGCTTTCCAGCTTCAGGGTCCCGGGAGCTTGTTCCCAGTGCGGGATAGAGGCAGGCGCCGAGTCCATGCCGAAACCGAGGTGGGCCCTCATCGGGGTGGCGTCGCACAGGTACTCGAGGGTTGCGTCGAAACGGACCAGTTTGCCGGTGGCGTCGTAGTCGGCGGTTGCGACGTCGAAGTGTCCCTTGCCCTCACAGCCCTTCGAGTTGCCGACCACCGCGACGCCGGGAAGCGACGGAGTCCGCCGGGTGGGGACCATCGCCCGGAGGTAACGACCGGGTTCGAGCCGGCTGTCGCCGTCCGGGTGCACCAGCCACACGCTCCAGCTCTGGCCGGAGGCGTTGCTCATGCGAAGGGTGACGTTGCCGCCGGCCAGGTCCCAGGTGAACCGGTCGCCGTTGACGGACGAGAAGTTGCGCTCCTGGCCCAGGGTGATCGGCTCCTGCGGCTGGCCTTTGACCAGCAGGTAGGACGTCGAGGCGGCGGATGCCGGCAGAGGAAAGGCGAGGGTTGCCACCCCCGCCAACAGCACAAGCCAAACCGCCATCCCGCGTCTCATGCCGCTTGTATCGGCAGGAAACGCCAGATTCTATGGAAATTCTTCAGCGAATATCCCTTACTCGGTGAAGAACCGCCGTTTCCTGCCGATACACGACCGTTGGAAACTCTCCGGGGGTTCGGTTGGCCAAGCGACGTTTCACCTTCATCTCGGTAGTTCTTTTGCTCCTCGCTTCATCGATTGCAGTGGCTCCTTCAGCCTCCGCCGGTCCGATGGTGCCCGGTTCGGTGGCGATGCGCAGTGACCCGGGTGACCACGAGGCAAACGACTACCTCGGCGTGGGCAAGGACTACTACTTCGTGACCGGCGGCAACGTCCAGTTCCTGTTGTACGACGCCAACGGCGGGGTCCAGATAGTCATGGAGTCGTCGGCCACTCCCTCGAGCAGGTTCACCTTCGGCTTTGCCGCTCCGGGAAACGGCCGCCTGGTTCCCGGTGAGTACCACAACATCGAAAAATTTCCGTTCCAGTCGCCCGACGTGCCCGGGATGCAGATCGCCAACAATCCGGTGTGCAACTCCTATCCGCCGTTGAGCGGCTCGTTCACGGTCATCGAGGCCTCCTACGACGCCGAGGGCCACATCCAGCGGTTCGACGCCACCTTCGAGCAGCGCTGCTACGGCATGACCGCGGCACTGAGAGGCCATGTCCGGGCCGGCATAGCCGAGCCGGTGGCTCCCTACCCCCCTGAGCCCGAAGTTCCGGCCGTTCTGGAGTACACCAGGTATTGGGGACCCTTCACCAACGAGGGGCTGAAGTACCGGTGGGCAACCCCGCGGGGGAAGGAGCTGCTTTGGTACCGCGACCGCAACCGGTTGCACGTCGGGGTC
>DATABX010000423.1:0-2054 GCA_036259335.1 Actinomycetota bacterium | reverse complement strand
TCGGATCCGCCCGCTGGGCGGGCTCCTCCTCGCCTCCGCCGCAGGCTGCCAGCAGGAAGGCTAGGCAGGCAAGAACCGCCAGAAGCCGCCTACTCATAGCCGATCGCCTCCACCACGCTGATCGAGCCCGCCCTGCGGGCGGGCTCCAGGCTGCCCAGCACCGCCATCGCGATACCCAGCGGGAAGGCGATCAAAGCCGGCCCCCATACGAACTCGTACTCCACCGGCATCCCGCCCTGGTGGGCTACCGCAACCATCGCCGCCCGGTGCGCCAGGAAGCCGAACGCCACCCCCACCACGCCGCCGACCACGCCGAGCGCCCCAGCCTCCACCGCCACCATGCTGCGGAGCTGCTTGCGGCTGGTGCCCAGCGCCCGCATGATACCCAGCTCGGTCCGGCGCTCGATCACCGAGATGATCAGGGCGTTGATGATCGCCAGGATCGCCGCGCCCACCACCACGCCGACCATCGCATCGAACAGCGAGCGCACCTGCTTGACCGTCCCCTCGATCACCTGCAGGTACTCGGAGCCGCTGCTCACGTAGACCGGCACCGGCGAGCCCTCGACGAACTGCTCCACCTCGGTGCGGATCGCGTCGGCGTCGGCCCCGTCGGCGTAGGTCAGCTGGTAGTCGCTGACCCCGGTCCGGCCGAACCACTCGACGATCTTGTGCCGCCCGATGGTGACCAGCCCCCGCTCCCAGGTGAACGACGGCACCGAGGCGATCACGTCGACCGTCCGGTCGCCGGTCGGTGTCGGCAGGGTCAGCTGCTCGCCCGGCCCGACGCCGAACAGCTCCTCGAACCGGGTCGACACCACCGCGGCGTTGCCCTCCTGCACCTGCCGGCGCTGGGCGGGGGTGATGCCGGCCATCGCCGGCTCGGCCCCCTGCGACTTCGAGGTCCCCTGGATCAGCACCCGCTGGCCCTCGTAGCTCACGAACGAGAAGGTGTTGGTGCCGACGTTGCGCACGCCGGGAATCGCCTCCAGGTGCGCCTCCCACTCCGCGGGCAGCAGGACGTCGGTGGCCAGGGCCACCCCCGAGGCGGCCGAGACGTAGAGGTCCACCCGCCCGAGCGAGTTGGTCGAGTTGGTGACCGAGGTGTTGATGTTGGCGCTGGCGCTGGCCTGGGTGACGATCATGCCCACGCCGGCCACCACCGCCACGCTGGTCGCCCAGGCCCGCCGGGGCGCCCGGCGCACCGCCGAGGCGGCCAAATGCCCGGCCACGCCGAACTTCTCGGCAAACCGGGCGGTGGCTCCGGCCAGCGGGTGGGTGAGCCCGAAGGTGGCGACGATCGCGCCGATCACCAGGCCGCCCATCGACAAAAAGCCGGCCCAGCCCGGCCCCCAGATGGCGGTGAAGAAAGAACCGACGAAGATCGCGGTGCCGACGATGGTCGGCACGACGTGGATGCCCTGCACGTCCTCCAGCGCTTCCAGCACCCCGACCGGCCGCATCGCCGCCGCTGGGGCGACCTTGACCGCAGCCATCGCCGGCATGGCGGCCGCCACCACCGCCGAGACGATGCCCACCCCGATCGCCATCGGGATCGCGTAGGCCGGCATGTTCATCTCGACCCCGACACCGAGTCCGTTGGTGTAGAAGTCGGGGATCGACCGCACGAGCACCTGCGCCAGGACCAGGCCGATTGCGCTGCCGAAGATCGATCCGACCAGGCCGAGAAGCGCCGCCTCCCACAGAAGCCCCTTCAGCAGGGTGCGCCGTGCGCCGCCGAGGGCCCGCAGCGTGGCGATCTCCCGACGCCGCTCCAGGGCGGCCATGCTCATCGTGTTGTAGACCAGGAAGGCGCCGACGGTGACCGCTATGCTGACCCCCATCAGCATCCCGAAGCGCAGGCTGGCGGTCGACGACTGCGCCTGCCGCACCCGGCCCGAGGGTGAGTCGACGAAGGCTCCGCTGCCGGTCTTCCCGGCCAGGTCGCGCCGCAGCCCCTCCAGCGAGGCGCCGTCCTCGGCGACGACGAAGATCGAGTCCAGCCGGGGGCCCTTGCCGAGCACCTGCTGCGCCACCGGAAGCGGCGCCACCGC
>DATABX010000422.1:0-8117 GCA_036259335.1 Actinomycetota bacterium | reverse complement strand
TGGCCTGGCTCGAGCGCACGCTGCAGGACTACGCGGGAACGGTGGTGGCGGTCACCCACGACCGGTACTTCCTCGACAACGTCGCCGGATGGATCCTCGAGCTGCACGCCGGCCACGGCATCCCCTGGGAGGGGAACTACTCTTCCTGGCTCGACCAGAAGCAGGCGCGTCTGGCTCTGGAGGAGAAGGCCGACGCTCGCCGCCGGCAGACCCTGCAGCGGGAGCTGGAGTGGATCCGCCTGTCGCCCCGGGCCCGCCAGGCGAAGGGCAAGGCGCGGCTGAACAGCTACGAGCAGCTCGCCGCCGAGGCGGAAGCGGCGCCCGAGGCGGCTTCCAAGCTGGAGATCACTATCCCGCCCGGCCCCCGCCTCGGCGACCTGGTAGTGGAGGTCGAGAACTTGAGCAAGGGCTACGGCGACCGGCTGCTGATCGACGACCTGACCTTCTCGCTGCCCAAGGGGGGCATCGTCGGGGTCATCGGCCCCAACGGGGCGGGCAAGACCACGCTGTTCCGCATGATCACCGGTTTCGAGGAGCCCGACTCCGGGGCGCTCAAAGTCGGCCCGACGGTCGAGCTGGCCTACGTCGACCAGAGCCGGGAGAGCCTCGACGGCTCCAAGACGGTTTACGAAGAGGTCACCGGCGGGCTCGACAACCTGGTCGTGGGCGGCCGGGAGATCCACGGACGGGCCTACGTTGCGTCGTTCGGGTTCAAGGGCACCGACCAGCAGAAGAAGGTCGGGAACCTTTCGGGCGGCGAGCGCAACCGGCTGCAGCTCGCCAAGGTGCTGCGGTCCGGGGGCAACGTCCTGCTGCTCGACGAGCCGACCAACGACCTGGACGTCGACACCCTTCGGGCGCTGGAGGATGCACTGCTGGCCTTCGCCGGCTGTGCGGTGGTGATCAGCCACGACCGCTGGTTTCTGGACCGCATCGCCACCCACGTCCTGGCCTTCGAGGGTGAGTCCCAGGTGCGCTGGTTCGAGGGAAACTTCTCGGATTACGAGGCCGACCGCCGCAAGCGCCTGGGAACCGACGCCGACCAGCCCCACCGGATCAAGTACAAGCCGCTGGTGCGGAGCTAACCGGGCTCCTCCTCGCCGGGAGGTTCGGTTTCGCCGATCGTTTCGACCAGCAGGGCGGCCCGGGTAGCCATGTCCTCGAGCAGGTCGATCGGGTCCCGGTCGAGCTGCCGGGCGCAGTACTCCACCACCGCCACGGCAAACGCGTGAGCGTTCATCGCCTGGTCGGCGGGCAGCGGGCTAAGTTGCGAAAAAACCTCGTTGGCGCTGTCCATGTCGCCCCGAAAGACGTGCGCCAGACCGGCCGCCATCACCTGGACCGACTCGGCGGTCATCCGGTTGGCCCGGTTTCGGTCATCCTCGCTCAGTGACCCCCAGAGATCCTCCATCGGCCCGTGCCTTTCGCTTGCGGAAGTTGGTTGCGGGGGAATTGGTCGACAAGGTGAGACACTTTCTTCAGTTAGTCTCTCAGGTTTCAAGGGGGCCTCGCGTGCGGGATCGCAGACCCAAAACCGTTTTACTGCTGCTCACCCTCGCTCTGCTGGCCGCGTGCGTCCCGGCTTCGGGCGAGACGGCTCCCACCCCCGCTGCGGCCGAGCCCAGCGCCCCGGCGGAGCCCCCGGCGCCGCCCGCGCCCCCGCCTCCTCCGCCCCGCTCGGTAACCGAGCAGAACTACGTCCCGTTTGCGGTGGTCGAGTCGCTCACCCTGTACACGCCGTCCAGCCGGGTCGAGCACATCGGCTTCCACCAGTCCAACCACGACGGTGCCCGGCAGATGGCTACAGTCGGGACCACGGTCTCGCCGCTGGTGCTCGAGGACCGCAAGCGCCTGACGGGCTCGCACACCGCCGCCGACATCGTCTCGGATCCCGCAAGCCAGATCCGCTCGCCGGTCACCGGGATCGTCAAGCGGGGCGGCTCCTACATCCTGTACTGCGACACGCCGGACCACTACGTGGTGATCGAGCCGGATGCCCGCCCCGGATGGGAGGTCAAGGTCCTGCACATGAACGGGTTGAACGTACGCAAAGGCGACCGGGTGACTGCAGGCCGCACGGTCCTGGCTCCCGGCCCCCACCAACTGCCGTTCGAGTCTCAGGTCGACGAGTCCCGGACCGCCGACCCGGCGTGGCCTCACGTCCACGTCGAGGTGGTCGATCCGTCGATCCCGGATCGCCCGTCCCCGGGCGGCGGATGCTGACGTTTACGCTGGAGCACCGGTAGTCGACAGAATCCACCCGAAAGTAAAGGTTTGAGCCCATGGCCCGCAGCATCCTCGCCTGCTTCGCCCACCCCGACGACGAGTCGTTCTCGATCGGCGGCACCCTCGCCCACTACGCCTCCCGTGGGGACGACATAACCCTCGTGTGCGCCACCCGCGGAGAGGCCGGGGAGATCTCGGACCCCGCGCTGGCGTCGCCGGAGAACCTCGGCGAGGTCCGGGAGCAGGAGCTGCGCTGTGCCGCGGCCGCCCTGGGCATCGGCCGGGTCGAGATCCTCGGTTACCGCGACTCGGGCATGGAGGGGACCGACGACAACAACGACCCCCGGGCCTACGTCATGGCGGACCGCGACCAGGTAATCGCAAGGCTGGTCGGGCACATCCGCTCGCTCCAGCCGGAGGTGGTGATCACCTTCGATCCCGACGGCGCCTACGGCCACCCCGACCACATCGCAATCCACCACCACACGGTGGCCGCGGTGGCGGCCGCCCGCGACGAGACCCGCTTTCCCGAGGCCGGACCGGTCTGGACGCCCCGGCGGCTGTTCTTCACCGCAATCTCCAAGAAGCGGTTCGGCGAGATGCGGAGCCGGCTCGCCGCGATGGGTATCGACACCAGCGCCTTCGACCGGCCGGACATGCCGATCGTCGGCCAGGAGGAGGACGAGATCGACGTCACCATGGACGTCGGCGCCCACGTGGCAGCCAAGCGGAAGGCGCTCGAGTGCCACGCCACCCAGTTCGGACCGGACAACTTCATGACCCAACTGGCCGGCGACGTGGCCGACGACCTGATGAGCCTGGAGTCGTTCACCCTGTGGTGGGGCACCCCGATGCCCGAAGACCAGGACGGAGACCTCTTCGCCGGCCTGTAGCCACGGTTGCGGCCGGAGGGCCGGGTGGACCTGGTAGCCGGCGTGGACGTCGCCACCGCCGCGGTCCGGGCGGCGGCAGCCAACTCATCCGGGGTTGTGGTCGCCGAGGCCTCCCTGCCCCTGCCCCAGCCGCAATCCCCGCAGCCCGGCCACAGCGAGCAGGACGCCTCGGCGTGGGCCCCGGCGGTGTTCGGAACGCTCCGCGAGCTGTCCGGGCAGCTCGGCGAACGGGCGGGCAATGTCGTCGCCTTGAGCGTCAGCGCCACCTCCGGCACGGTGGCCGCCCTGGACTCGCACGGCGCCTTTCTGGGCCCGGCCCTGACCTACGCCGACCAGCGAGCCGGAGCCGAGGCCGCCGTCGCCCAGGCGGCGGCGGCGCAGACGTGGGCAGCTCTGGGGCTGACGATCGCCCCCTCCTTCGGCCTGCCCAAGTGGGGGTGGATGGTGCGCCGGTGGGGGGCCGGCCGGATCGCCCGGCTGGTGCACGTGCCCGACGTGGTGGTCGAAGCTTTGACCGGGCGGCCCGGCCCCTCGGATACCAGCCACGCCCTGAAGAGCGGCTACGACCCGGTGGCGCGGCGCTGGGTCGGCGAGGCGCTGGAGGCCCTGGACATCCCGCTGCGGCTGCTCCCGGAGGTCCGCCTCCCCGGCGAGCCGGCCGGGCGGTTGACCCCGGCAGCGTCGCGGTCGACCGGGTTGCCGGCCGGCTGCGAGATCCGGCTCGGCATGACCGACTCCTGCTCGTCGCAGCTGGCCGCCGGCGCCGCCGAGCCCGGGCAATTCGTCTCGGTCCTCGGCTCGACGCTGGTGTTGAAGGGGGCCAGCCTGCGACCGGTCGCCGATCCCGGGGGGGCGGTCTACAGCCACCTTCACCCGGGCGGGTGGTGGCTGCCCGGGGGGGCCTCCTCCGCCGGGGCCCGGGCCCTGCAGGAAGCCTTTCCCGGCCGCAACCTGGCGGAGCTGGACCGGCTGGCCGCCGAGGCCGGCCCGGCGGGGGCGGTGACCTATCCGCTGGTCGGCCGGGGTGAACGCTTCCCGTTTGCCGCCCCGGGGGCGCAGGGCTTCACGCTGGGCAGGCCGGCGAACGAGGTGGAGCGCTACCGGGCGATCCTGGAGGGAGTCGCCTTCGTCGAGCGCCTGGGCTACGAGCGGTTGCGGGAGCTGGGGGCTCGGCCCGAGGGCCGGATCGTCGCCTCGGGCCGGGCGAGCGCGAGCCGGGAGTGGAATACGATCCGCGCCACCGTGCTGGGTTTGCCCTTGGTGGCCAAGCCGGAGGCCTCGACCGCGCTGGGCGCCTGCATACTGGCGGCGGCCGGGGCTCTGCACCCCGATCTCGCCTCGGCGACCGCAGCCATGTGCGCCGGGGGCGAACCCATTTCCCCGAACGACGGCGAGCGGCAAGCCCTGGACCGCAGCTATCGCCGGTTCGTCGAAGAGCTCCAAAGCCGGGGGTGGACCGGCCACCCGCGATAATGGGTTCAACCATCTCATCAAGCCCCGAACCAAGGACCCTTCGCATGCGCACGCGACTTATCGCCGTACTCGCCGTCCTGATGCTCACCGCCGCCTGCGGGGGCGAGCCGGAGGAGGCCTCCGACGGGAGCTGGACCACCACCGGCGTCCAGGCCGCCAGCAGCCCTGTGGGTGAGGGCGGCACGGTGGCGGTGGTCGATGGCAGCTCCTCCGACCTGGAGATGACCGTTCTGGACGCCGAGACCGGGGAGGTCCGCTTCACCCGCCCCTGGACCCCTTCCGCCCGCTACCCGGGCATGGGGGTCGGCCGGCCGGCCCTGCTGGGCGAAGTCCTGGTGGGGATGGAGGCCGACGGCTTTCAGACCGTGATCGTCGCCCGGGATTCGACCAGCGGCGACGAGTTGTGGAAACAGTCGGTGAGCGAAACCTTCGGTCCCTTCGTCTGCGGTGAGCTGATCTGCAGCGAGGACGACTGGTCGCTGCCCTCCGCCGCCCTGGTGGCCCGGGACCCCGAGACCGGCGAGGTGAGGTGGACCTCACCCGGCAGCCAGACCCACTCCTACAGCAGCCCCGAGTTGTTGGTGGAGCTGGACCTGAACCTGCCCACCGTGCGCTCGGTCGACCCGGCAACCGGGCAGCAGCGCTGGCTTACCGACCTTTCCGCCACCCTCGGCCCCCAGGCCCTCACGGTGGTCTCCCCGGGCCAGCTGGCCGGCGGAACACTGGTAATCGAGTCGAGCGGCGGGCCGGGCACGATCAACGGAACCGTAGGCCTGGATCCGGCGACCGGGGCGGTCAAGTGGTCGCACCCCGGCTTCGGCCTGTGCCCGCAGCCGGCGCCCGAGGTCATCGCGGTCTGCGGCGCCGGATCGGGGACGCAAAGACTCGATCCGGCCACCGGCCAGCCGCAGTGGACGGCGGAGCAATTCGTCTACCCGAGGGGTCCGGGACCCCTGCTCGGGGTTACCGGAGACCTCTCCCACATGCTGGGGCGCAACGCCGAAGATCAGCCGATTGCGATCGATCTCGAGTCGGGTGAGGTGTCCGAACCGGAGCCGGGCCTGGGTTGGATGCGGTTTGTCAGCCGGGAGACCGGCAAGAAGGGGCCGGACGCCCCGGCCGGGGAGTACTTCGGCTCGCTGGAGCCGGTTCCGTGGAACGCCGCCACCGGCAACCCGGCCCCGGTGAGAAGCGCCGCCGACGTGCCGGAGTTCGTGGGGCTGGAGCTGGCGGGCACTCGGATCTTCGTCGATGCGAGCGGAAACCTGCAGGGCCTGCCTGCCTAGGGAGCCTCGCTCCTGGCCCGGCGCAGCCGCGCCGGAACGTTGCGGACTCCCCCCAGGGGCTCGGGAGACTCCTGGGCGACGGTCGCCACGCTCGCCTGCACCTTGGCGATAAGACCCAGAAGGTCTCGCCGCTCGGCGGGCGTAAGCGCCGACATCACGTTCGTCTCCAGGCGGTGCAGGCCGGGAAGAATCTGATCGACGGTTCTCCGGCCCTCGGCCGTCAGGTCGATGAGCAGCTTCCGGCGGTCCGTGGGGTGGGGCCGGCGCTCGACCAGACCTCTCTTCTCCAGGGTGTCGAGCACCGAGGTGGTGCTGGCGGCGGCGATGATCGCCCGTTCCGCGATCTCCCCCGGGGTGATGGGCTCGCCGGCCCCGTCGATGATCGCCAGAACCGTCGCGGCCGAGATGGAGAGCTCGAAGTCGGCCTTCAGCCGCCGGTTGAGCTCTCCCAGCAGCTGATCCGAGGCGCGCGCGATGTTCATGAAGCACTCGGTAGACAGCGGATCCGCGCCGGGATACTCCTCGGCGAAGTCCGGGTCGACTCGTAGTGCTGGCTCCGGGCCGGTTGGTTTCCTCACAGTCCTCCCGCACTCCCCCGACGGCGCGATTGTACTTGGCCCGCACTGCGCCGGGCGCGATGCCGGCGGAAATAACTCACTACCGGCGCCTCCATCCCAGGTTGTATAACGGTGACGTGGACGAATCGAACCTGAGCGACGAGGCCCGGCTTTCCCGCAAGCACCCGGGCCTGAAGGATGCCGTGTGCTCGCTGTCGGAGTTCCAGGAGTGGGTGCAGTCGCTGCCCACGGTGGTGGTGGACGACTTCAAGTACTTTCTGCGCGGGGGCGACATGTTGAAGGACCATGATCAGGTGGTTTGGGAGTGGGCCCGCAAGAACCGGCCCGACCTGCTTCCACCGGACGAGGATTAGAGGGGGCTAGATGGCCGACGCCGACGACACCGACAAGAGCCTCGCCAGCGCCCTGCTGAGCCGCACCCCGGGCCTGCGCGACGAGATGGAGAAGGGCCTCTACGAGCTGCTCCTCGAGCGGCTGCGCAAGGTGGTGATCGACGGCGAAACCTACTACGTGGCCGAAGGAGACACCCTGCTCGATGCCGACCAGCTGTTCATCTATGCGCAGCAGCGCGAGGCGTTCGAGAAGCAGATGAAGGCCGATCGTGCCGCCACCGCCGCCGGACTCGGCATGGCCCGGCTGATCGGGGTGACCACCACCGGCGAGCGCGGACTGATGGGCGTGGTTCAGGGCGGCAGGATCGTCCGCTGGCCGCCGGGCTTCGCGCTGACCTACTGCGTGCTGAAGTCCACCTTCCCGACGACCGAGGACTACGACCAGGCGAGGGAGGCGATGGCCAAAGCCGGCGAGGATTGGGAGGAGGCGTGCGGCGTCGACTTCGAGCACAAGCCCGACCTGGACGAGAGCCCGACGACCACTCCGGAGGGGGTGCTGTTCACCGTCCGGTACCTAGACGCCGGCGGCACCTTCATCGCAGCGGCGTTCTTCCCGAACGACCCGCCGGCCCGGCGCCGGGTCCTGATCGACCCGTCGTTCTTCTCACCCGACCTGGCGTTCGACCGCGTGGGCGTGTTGCGCCACGAGCTCGGCCACGTGCTGGGCTTCCGCCACGAGCACATCCGCACCGGCGCACCGCCCGACTGCCCGGACGAGGACACAGTCAACACCATCGACCTGACCCAGTACGACCCCAAATCGGTAATGCACTACTTCTGCGGCGAGCTGGGGTCCCGGACGCTGGAGATCACCGAGCTCGACAAGACCTGAGCCCAGAGGGTGTACGGCCTGCCTCTGTCGAACTTTCAGTTCGTCAACGTCTGAGCTTCTCGCTCGACCCCCCAGACGAAGCTCCGTCTAAGGCGGCAGCGGACTGGTGCCGGTCATCCCGGTTCGACCACCCGGTGCGAGCCGTCGTCGTAGACGATCACCCCGCCGTGGGGCAGCCAGGACTCGGCCTTGGTGGGGCCGCTCAGGACGGCCGCCTTCGCCAGCACCTCGCCCTCGACCGCAGTCGGCGCCAGCGCGCTGACCTGAGCGGCCCCACCAAGGCCGAGTCCTGGCTGCCCCACGGCGGAGTCATTGTCTACGACGACGGCTCGCACCGGGTGGTCGAGCCGGGCCAATGACCGGCACCAGTCCGCTGCGGCCTTGAACGTAGCTTGGTCTGGGGGGTCGAGCGAGAAGCTTAGACGTTGACGAACTGA
>DATABX010000421.1:0-4492 GCA_036259335.1 Actinomycetota bacterium | reverse complement strand
GCGCCGGGAAGATCCTCGACTGGGTGCGGGAAGGCGGCCGGCTC
This sequence comes from Actinomycetota bacterium, assembly GCA_036259335.1. Classification (GTDB taxonomy): domain Bacteria; phylum Actinomycetota; class CADDZG01; order JAHWKV01; family JAHWKV01; genus JAJCYE01. The sequence continues at coordinate 4,448 of DATABX010000421.1, read as the reverse complement.
GTGCTGGCCGCCCCGAACTCGGCGATTGCCGCCCAGCTTGACGTCCGGGCCGGCAACCCGGCTATCGACTCGGTCCTTCCCGGCGCCCGGGTCCTCCGGCCTGAGTGCGGAGCTCTGGCCGGCACCGGAGTCGCCGAGGTCGCAGTGGCCCGGTCGGAGCCGCCGCTCGACGTTCCCCGCCGGGCGGAGTCCTGCTTCCCCGCCGAGGACGGTGCACACCTGGCCTTCGTCCGCCACGGGCGGGGGCAGGTCGTAGTGCTGGCCGGCCGATCGGCGTTCACGAACCAGTTGCTGGACGGCCGGGACAACGCCGTGCTGGCCTACCGGCTGTTCGCCGGCTTCGGGCCGGTCGTCTACGGACCTCCCATCGATCCGGACACCGCGCCAGCCGGAACCTTCTGGGAGTCGCTGCCCGGGGGCGCCCGGGCCAGCGTCGCCATCTTCGTCCTCGCCCTCGTGGTGTTCGCGCTGGTCAAGGGCCGGCGGTTCGGCAAGCCGGTGGTGAAGCAGCCCCTGTCGCCGATCCCGTCCAGCCAGCTGGTCGGCGCCACCGCCGGCCTCTACCAGGCCGCAGGCGCCGCCGGGTTCGCCGCCGGCCAGCTTCGACGGGGAGCGGCCCGCCGGATGGCCGCCAAGCTGGGGATGCCGGGCAACGCGGATGTGGAGGCGGTGCGTTCGGCCGCGGAGTCGATGCTCTACGACCCTGCGCTGGCCCAAGCCCTGGTCCAGGGCAGCCCGGAGGACGATAAACAGCTGATCGAGCTCGCCCGCAGCCTGAACCGACTGGAGGAAGCAGTGGAGTCAATTTGAGCGGCAAGCCGAAAGAGGCGATATCGCGCGTGCTGGACGAGGTCTCCAAAGCGGTGATCGGTCAGGACGAGGTGGCGCACGACCTGCTCGCCGCCCTGGTCGCCGGGGGCCACGTCCTGCTGCAGGGGGTTCCCGGCGTGGCCAAGACGCTGATGGTGAAGGCCCTGGCCCGATCGGTCGACCTGACCTTCCGGCGGGTGCAGTTCACACCCGACCTAATGCCCTCCGACGTTACCGGCAACGTGGTCCTGGAGGAGCGCTCGGAGTTGCGCTTCCGCCCCGGCCCGATCTTCACGAACCTGTTCCTCGCCGACGAGCTCAACCGCACCCCGCCCAAGACCCAGGCGGCCCTGCTCGAGGCGATGGAGGAGCGCCAGGTCTCCTCGGAGGGGGCTTCGCGGCCGCTTCCCAAGCCGTTCATGGTCATCGCCACCCAGAACCCGGTGGAGTACGAGGGGACCTACCCGCTGCCGGAGGCGCAGCTGGACCGGTTCCTGCTGCAGGTCAACGTCGGCTACCCGTCGGCGGCCGACGAGAGGAGAATCCTCGACATGCACAACTCGGGCGCCGACCCGCACGACCTGGAGTCGCTGGGCGTGCGGCCGGTGGCGGGGGCCGGCGACATCGAGGCCGCAGCGGCCGAGGCCCGGCAGATCGTGGTCTCCGACGAGGTCATCGACTACATCCAGCGGCTGGCCGACGCAACCCGCACCAGCCCTTCGACCTCCCTCGGGGTCAGTCCCCGGGGCGCTGCCATGCTGCTGACGGTTGCCAAGGCGTCCGCCTGGATCGACGGCCGGGAGTTCGTCACCCCCGACGACGTCAAGACTCTGATCAAGCCGGCCTGGCGCCATCGCGTGATGCTCCGTCCCGAGGTCGAGATGGAGGGCGGAAAGGCCGATGCGGTCCTGGAGGGGATTGCCGACCGGGTCGCCGCCCCGCGCTAGGGGTCCCGATGTTCCTGACCCAGCGGATGACCGGGGTCGCGCTGCTGCTGGCGGCCGCCGCCGCCTTCTGGCCGTTCGGCACGGTCGGGGCGGTTCTGGCGGCAGTCGCTGCGATGTCGATCCTGGCGCTGCTGGACCGGCAGTCGGCGCCCCGGGCCGGAGTCCTGCAGGCGGCGCTGGATGCACCCGAGGTCACCGGTGTCGGCCAAACAGTCGACGTGACGCTCCGCCTTCACAACCCGGCCAGCGGCCGGCTGAGAGGCGGTGTGCACCTGCAGGCGCCGCCCTCTGCGGGACGGGTGCCGGCCCGCCACCAGTTCGATGCCGGCCCCGGCGAGTGGGTGGAGCTGGTCTTCACGCTCAGCCCGGCGGTGCGGGGTTTTTCGACGGTCGGGCCGGTGACCGTCCGGACCCGGGGGCGCCTGGGGCTGGCCGGACGCCAGGAGGTGCTGGCGCTGCAGCGGCGGCTCAAGGTCTATCCGGCGCTGCCGGGGCGCAAGCAGGTGGGGCTGCGCCTCAACCGGGCGCAGTTTTTGAAGAGCGGCATCCGGTCGTCGGTCCAGCGGGGTGAGGGCACCGACTTCGACTCGGTTCGCCCGTACCACCCGGACGACGACTTCCGCCGGATCAACTGGCGGGCGACCGCCCGTACGAACGAACCGATCACCAACACCTACCGGCAGGAGCGGAACCAGCGGGTGCTGATCCTGGTGGACGCCGGCCGCACCATGGCCACCAGCATCGGCGGCTCCACCCGGTTCGAGCACGCGATGGATTCGTGTGTGGCGCTGGCGGAGCTGGCCGGCCGGATGGGGGACCACGTCGGCATGATGGCGTTCGGGAGCCAGCCGCTGGCGGTCGTACCGCCCAAGAGCGGCAAGGTCCACGCCCGGCTGATCCTCGACCAGCTGTTCCGGCTCCACCCCAGCCTCGACGCCTCGAACTACCGCCGCGCCTTCAGCGCCCTGCTCTCGCAGTTCTCCCGCCGGGCGCTGCTCGTCCTGCTCACCGAGCTCACCGAACCCGCCGCGATGCAGAGCCTGTTCCAGGCGCTGCCGGTTCTGGTGCGCCGGCACCTGGTGATCGTCGCCTCGATGACCGACCCGGCGGTGAACGAGCTGATCACCGCCTCGCCGATCGACTCCCGGGAGGTCTACCTCAAGGCGGCGGCGGAGGGGATGCTGGCCGGGAGGAACCGGGCGGCGTTCGGGCTGCGTTCGATGGGCGCGGTGGTCCTCGACACCGACCCGGGCGAGCTGCCCGGCCGATTGGCCGACGAGTATCTGCGTCTCAAGGCGTTCGGCCGGCTGTAGCCGCCTCGGCCGGCCTCGGGCGCCGGCGGGGCCAGAGGAACGCCAGGTAGACCAGCTCGGCGGCCACCCCCAGCCCTATCTGCACCGCGACCGGGACTGCGGTGCCGGTGACCAGGCCCTCGATGAGGGCGGCAACCAGGAAGGCGGGAACCACGCCGACCACCGCGATCACGGCTTCGGCGGACTCCTCGGCCAGGGCGCGGGACCTCAGGCGGTCCCCCGGGCTTAGAATCGCCCACCCGATACGCAGCCCGGCCCCGGCGCCGATGCAGATCGCCGTCAGCTCGAGCAGCCCGTGGGGGAGGATCAGAGCCCAGAACGGGCCGGCCTGGCCCAGGGCGGCGTAGCCGCCTCCCAGCGCGCCGACCAGCAGCCCGTTGTAGACCAGCAGGAGCAGCGTTCCCGCTCCCAGGGTGATGCCGGCGGCGAAGGAGAGAAACGCCACCCGGGCGTTGTTGAAGAAGATGAACGCCGACACCGAGGGCCCCATCGCCTCCAGGTCCTGGTTGCGGGTGGCGCCCGCCTGCTCCATCGCCTCCCGCGCCTGCGGCGGGATGACCCCCGCCTGCGCCTCCGGCGAAGCGATCACCCAGAAGTACGCCAGGGCGAGCGACCCGAACAGCGCAAGGGCGGCCACACCGATGTAGGGGAGCGTGTCGCGGACCGCCTTCCGGTAGCGGGCGCCGAACACCCGGAGGAACCCCTTCAGGGTCCGGGGCTTGGCCGAGTAGAGCGCCGAGGAGGCCAGCGCCAGCACCCGTGACAGGTAGGCCGACAGCTCCCGGTCCTTGTAGCGGGTCTGCACCTCGGACAGGTCGGCGGTTACCACCAGGTAGGTGGTGACCAGGTCGGAGATCTCCTCGCCGCTGAGTTTGGTCAGGCCCCGGCGGCCGTCCTTGCACGCCTGCTCCAGGCGGGTCCAGTCGGGACGGCGCGAGGCGATGAACGAGTCGATATCCATCGTGTGGCAGTCTATGGGAATGCAAGCCGAGGACCGGCGGACCGGCCTGGTGACGCCCGAAGCGGTGTCTTTGAACCTGGAGATCGCCGGCGTCGGCTCCCGGTTGATCGGCGTGATCGTCGACGGGTTGATCCAGGGCGCCGTCCTGTTCGCCGGTGTGATGGCCGGCTCGGCCAGCCCGGACTTCGGCGACGGCTTCGCCCTCGTGGTGATCGGCATCATCTTCTTCACCCTGGTGATCTACGGGTACCAGGGCATCTTCGAGGGCTTGTGGGAGGGCCAGACGCCCGGCAAGAAGGTGGCCCGCACCCGGGTGGTCTCGGACAACGGGCAGCCGGTCGGCTGGAGGCAGGTGGTGATCCGCTCGATCTTCCGGCTGATCGACAACTCGCCGATCGGGGTGCTCACGATCATCCT
>DATABX010000420.1:0-2866 GCA_036259335.1 Actinomycetota bacterium | reverse complement strand
CCACCGCGACCACCCGGAGATCCGCTTCCTGGCGCTGTCGGTCTCCGACGCCGCCGAGGACGTAATCGCGGTCATCCGGGCCGGCGCCCGGGGTTACGTGACCAAGTCGATCTCACCGACCGACCTATCGGCGGCCATCCGCAAGGTGCACGACGGGGACGCGGTGTTCTCGCCCCGCCTGGCCGCCGATAGGTCGGTCGGTGAGATGGACTTGGTCACGTAACCCCGGGCGCCGGCCCGGATGACTGCGATCACGTCCTCGGCGGCGTCGGAGACCGACAGCGCCAGGAAGCGGATCTCCGGGTGGTCGCGGTGGACCGCCTCGAGCACCGCCCGGCCGCCGCCGCCCGGCATGTGGACGTCGAGCAGCACCACGTCCGGCTTGGCGGCCAGGATCTCGGCCACCGCGGTCGACGGTTCGCCGGCGGTGCCCACGATCTCGAACTCCTCTCCCAGCTCGCTGCGGACGCCGGAGAGGAACAGCCGGTGGTCGTCCACCAGGAACACTTTGATCGGAGTTTCGCTCATCTCGTCCTCGCCATCGTCAGTTGGACCTCGGTTCCGCCGCCGGGCTCGGTGGTGATGATCGCCGACCCGCCGGAGCGCTCCATGCGTCCCTTGATCGATTCGGCGATCCCCCGGCGATCGGGTGCGACTGCGGCCGGCTCGAAGCCGGCCCCGTCGTCGCGGATGAAGGTGTTGATTGCGTCCGGCTCGACCTCCATGTACACCGAGATCTGGTCCGCCCCGGAGTGCTTGGCCGCGTTTACCGTCGCCTCCCGGCAGGCGTCGACAATCGCCTGCAGGTGTTCGTCCATCTGGGCGTCGCCCACGGTCACCACCTCGATCGGCACCTTGAACTGAAGCTCTACCGCCGAGGCCGCCTCCTCGATCGCTCCGCTGAGCATCTGGTCCCGGAAGGTCGGAGTGCCGTTGAGCCATGCCCGCAGCTCCCGCTCCTGGTTTCGGGCCAGGGCCACCATCTCCCGGGGCTGGTCAGTCCGCTGGATGAGCGCCAGCGTCTGGAGGACGGAGTCGTGGAGGTGGGCGGCCATCTCGGCCCGCTCCTGGGAACGGATCCGCTCCCGGCGCTCGTTGGTGAGCTGCAGGATCAGCCTCCACACCCAGGGGCCGGCGATGATCCCCAGACCGATCAAGGTGGCGGCAACCGCCAGCACCATCGCGGTCAGGACCTCCAGGTCCGGGAACGCCTGTCTCACGGCCTCGCTGCCCTCGTTGCCCAGAGCGGCGATGAGCAGGTTACTGCGTTGGATGAACAGCAGGATCCCGCCGAGCACGAAAAGTGCGCCGGCGCCCATGCGCATCCGGCCGACCCGGTCGTTGAGCCCCAGGGCTTCCAGGGGCCCGTCGGGAAGACGGTCGGCGATGTTGCGGCTCCAGCGTTGCCGGGTGCTCGCCGGGCTGTTGAGCCAGATGACTCCTCCGCCCAGGGCCGCCAGGCTGAGGGAGGCGGCCGCGGTGTCGCCCAGCCACAGCCCCAGCGGCCGGAGGAGGATCATCACACCGAGGACGATCATTCCCATCGCCGCCGCCCGCTGAGCCCCGGGAGGCAGACGCCTGGCGGTTCCGTTCTCCTCCGGCACCATCGCCCAGAGGACGGCGTAGAGGACCAGGCCGGCGAACCCGGACAGGGTGAGAATGATGAAGGCGATGCGCACGAGGACCGGGTCGATCCCGAACCGCTCGCCGATCCCGCCGGCGACCCCGGCGATCAGCCGCCGATCCCGGCTCCGGAACAGCCCGTACCTGCTGAACCCGCCGGCCGGCTGGTCAGATGGGCTTCTCCCGGGCAGGGCGATATTTTCGGTCTCCATAAATCCTCTCCGGCTGTTGCTTGATGTTCGCGCACCGGCGGTTCCCGAACCATCGGGAGTTCCCCTGAGGCTCGGTTCGGGGTTGGGGGTTCTTCGGGGGCCGACCCCTATAGACCGTGGGAGGCGGACGGCGGATCATCGAAGCCAACGGTTCGACAGATCTGGAGGTACAGCATGGAAGCAAACAACGGCCCGGCGCCAACGGCCCCCCGCCGGCTTCATCGCAGCAGAAGCAACCGCTGGATTGCCGGCGTGGCCGGCGGTTTGGGCGACTACTTCAAGGTCGACGCCACCCTGGTCCGGCTGGCCTTCGTGGCCCTGACGATCTTCTGGGGCATCGGGATCCCGCTGTACCTGTTTGCCTGGCTGATCGTCCCGCGGGAGGGGGAGGCCGACTCGATTGGCGACCGGCTGGTCAGGCGGGTCAACGAAGACGCCCCGCCGGCAAGCTACGGAAGTTAGGGCCATGACCGAGGAGGAGGAGCAAGTGGACGCTACGACCCACGAAGGTGCCGGACCCGAGCAGCCGCATCCGTCCCCGCCTCCCATCGCCCTGAGCCGGAAGCTGAGGCGCAGCCGCAGCCATCGCATGTTTGCCGGTGTGGCAGGCGGGCTCGGAGAGTACTTCGGAGCCGATCCCATCCTCTTCCGCCTCGGCTTCGCCATCCTCACCTTTCTGGGCGGCGCCGGCATCGGGCTGTACCTGGCGGCGTGGATTCTCATCCCCGAAGAGGGCGAGGAGCACTCCCTGGGGGAGGTCGGCCTGGCGAAAGCCAAGGTTTACGTCGAGCAGCGGGACCAGTCCTGGATCTGGATCACGCTGCTGATCATCGGCGGATTGATCGTCATCTCCAACCTCGGCCGGATGGGTTGGGACACCGGAGCGGTGTTCTGGGCCGTGCTGCTGATCGCCGGCGGAGTCTGGCTCTACAACCAGGACCGGTCCGGGGTCCGGCTCCCCGGGGACTCCCCGCCCGCGGGTGCGTCGCCGGGGACGAACCGGTCGAACGACCCGGCCACCCGGCCGGTCG
>DATABX010000419.1:0-3776 GCA_036259335.1 Actinomycetota bacterium | reverse complement strand
CAGTGGTCGGCCAGTCCCCAGGTGAGCATGGAGGCGCCGAAAGCGCTGAGATAGAGGGTGAGGAAGGTCAGCAGATAGACGAAGGCGTTGCGAGGCCCATTGTCTGGCACGCGGTGATAACTCCTTGCTGGGGGCTGCCCTCAGTTTACTTCAGGTTTACCCGCGAAAAAGCGCGGGCCTAGAAGGCCCGCGCTCTTCGGCGATCGGTGGTTAGCCCTTCTCTACCGGCACTCCGACCAGCGAGCCGTACTCGGTCCACGAGCCGTCGTAGTTCTTGACGTTCTCGAAGCCGAGCAGCTCCCGGAGCACGAACCAGGAGTGCGACGAACGCTCGCCGATCCGGCAGTAGGCGATGACCTCGGGGAGGTCCTTGGTGATGCCCTCGTTCTGGTAGAGCTCGATCAGCTCGTCGGCCGACTTGAACGTGCCGTCGTCCCGTGCCGCCTTGGCCCACGTGATGTTCGCTGCGCCGGGGATGTGCCCCGGGACCTGCGCCTGCTCCTGGGGAAGGTGCGGCGGAGCGAGCAGCTCGCCGCGGTACTCCTCGGGCGAGCGGACGTCGACGAACGCGCCCTTCTCAGCCACGGCCGAGATGACCTCGTCACGCATCGCCCGCAGCTCGGGACGGGTGCCGGCGACCTTGGGCGGGTTGGTGGCGGGGGTCGGGGTGTTGGGCTCCGACTCCAGCGGCCGGCCCTCCAGCTCCCACTTCTTGCGGCCGCCGTTGAGGATCTTCACGTTGTCGAAGCCGCGGTACTTCAAAACCCAGTAGGCGTAGCAAGCGAACCAGTTGTTGTTGCCGGCGTACAGCACCACCGTGTCGCCGTCGTTGACGCCGGAGGGGGCCAGCAGCTTCTCGACGCCCGCGGAGTCGATGAACTCACGCCGGGGCAGGTCGTGAAGGTCCGAAGACCAGTCCCAGGAGATCGCCCCAGGGATGTGTCCCTTCTTGTAGAGGCTCGTGTCCTCGTCGACCTCCACCAGCACGTTGTTGCTCGGCTGCACCCAGCCGGCGACCTCGTCCGTTTCGACGAGGACGTCCTTTACATACTCAGCCATTAATTCCTCCCTTTCTCAACACTTGATCCATTTGTGGACTTCCTTCGAATCACCTCTCTGCACGCCCGGTCCCCACGAGCCACCGACGCTTCCGTCTCCACGTCGCTCGGGTGCCCGAGAGCTGCCATCGCTCCCTCCTTCAGGGCCGGGTCGATGAGGATCACCAGGTCCGAGTGCTCCAGGGCGATGTCCCGGAACGGACAGTCGGGGGTTTCGATCTCGGCGTAGTCGTGCTCGAGCCTGACGACGTCGGTCAGCGGCGAGAACCTCCTCAGCTCCTGCACCAGGGCGCCCACGGCGGCAGCGAAGTCGAGGCCGCCCGCCCGGTAGCCGAGCATCAGCTTGCGGCCCTCGTCGCGGGCCACCTGCTCGGCCAGGGTGTAGACCTCCTCGCTGCTCAGCTTGCCGGCTAGCCCGACGAAGATCTGGGCGATCAGCCGGTAGGGGTTCGGCGCCGCCTGCGGCTCCTCCACCGCCGGAATGAGCTCGGGCACGATGGCCTGCGGGCCTCCCTCGTCGGCCGGAGGTGAGACCTCCCAGTCTTCGAGAGCGCCCATCTCTCCCTCCCAGGTGAAATAAACCTTGGACGGCCGGCCCTTTCCCTTGCGACGGATGCCGGTGGCCAGAAACCCGGCCTCGACCAGGAGGTCCAGGTGGGCCCGCGCCACGTTGGCGTGCAGCGAGAACTCGTCCGCGACCTCCTTGGCGGTCAGCGACCCGGCGCGCAGAAGATGCCCCAGAATGGCCGAGCGCGTCGGCAGTGCTAAAGCCTTTGCCGCCTTCACCGATTGATCGTCGCCGACCGGCATGTCACCCTCCTATCGCTTACCCGTTCACTCTAAGCCCATTTTATATAGTTTGCACAGTGAAAAAGAACTAATAGGGTAAAGTGCGCGCGGAAGCGCCCGGAGGGGTGTTTCTGAGAGGGATTGAAGGGCCTTTGCCGGGGGAAGTGCGTCTGACGGACTGCTCCCCCGGCGCCGGTTGAACGGGTTGCTGCTACGACCTCTTGCTGTCTCCAGCGCACTCGCAGAGGCCGAACTTGCGGTAGAAGTCGTGGACCGTGGTACCCAGAGGGGTGGAAGGGCTGCAGCCGTTGGCGCCCTGAGTGCGGTCGATGCGGGTGGAGATCTCCTTGCGGATCTGGGTGCTGTGCCTGCTCATCGGGTTGCTCCGGTAGTAGTCGGTAGGGCTAGACGGATTGTGGCGCCGCTAGGACGCCGGGCCAACCGGGACTGCTACCCGATTCAACGGATATTTCTCCCCAATATTCCGGGGTGCTAGCACCCGGGCCGCCTAATCCGGGGCTTTGTCCAGGCCCCGCTGGATGGCGTAACGCATGAGTTCGTACCGCTTGTGCAGCTGGAGCTTGGCGAGGATGTTCTGGACGTGGTTTTGCACCGTCTTGATCGAAAGGAACAGCTTCTCGGCGATCTCGCGATAGGTGTAGCCCTTGGCCACCAGCACCAGGACCTCGTTCTCCCGGGCGGTCAGGCCGGGCTCGGCCGGATCCTTCGAAGCCATCCGGCGGAACTCCTGCAGAACCATGCCGGCCAGCGACGGGCTGAACACCGACTCGCCCCGGCTCACCCGCCGGATTGCGTCGACGACGTCCTCGGTTCTGGTGCTCTTCAGCAGGTAGCCGCACGCGCCGGCCTTCACCGCCTCCATGACGTCCTCTTCTTCCCCCGAGGCCGACAGGATCAGGACCTTGGCGTGGGGAGAGTCCTCCACGATGCGCCGGGTGGCCTCGGCGCCGTTGACCGTCGGCAGCTGGAGGTCCATGAGTACGACATCGGGCATCGCCTCCCGGGCCTTGATGATCGCCTCGCCGCCGTCCGCCGCCTCGGCGACGACCTCGGCATCCCCGTTGCGCTCCAGGTCGATGCGGATGCCGTCCCTCCAGACCGGGTGGTCGTCCACCACCATCACGCGGATGACGTCGCTCATGGCGTAGCCCGTACTGCAACCGGCACCTGGAACTCGATCTCGGTTCCCGCCCCCGGCCTGGACTCGATGTTCATCTGACCCCCCATTGCCTCAACCCGTCCTCTCATGCTGCTCAGCACCCCGAACTTGCCCTCGGCACGAAACCTGGCCTCGTCGAACTGGAACCCGACTCCGTCGTCCCGGACCGTCACCTGGACCAGGCCGTCCTGGTGGTCGGCGAAGATTGCCACCTTGCTGGCGTGGGCGTGCTCGACGACGTTGGCCAGCGCTTCCCGCACTGCCGCGACCAGCTCCTCCAGGACGTCGCCCGGCAGCCACACCGGCCCCACGGTGCTCACCGTGACGTCGAGCTCCCTCACCGTGCGCGCTGCCGCCTCGAGCGCGGTACGCAGCGATGCTTCTCCCTGGGGCGCCATATCCGGCTCCCGCAGGATCAGGCCCCGCAGCGCGACCTCCTGGTCGCGGGCCATCTCGGCGAGCTCCAGGACGTCTTTCGGCGTGGGCGAGCCGGACTCGGCCAGCTCCACGCCGCGCTTGTGGATCAGTGCCAGCACCTGCAGCACCGAGTCGTGGATCTCCCGGGCCATCGATTCCCGCTCCGCTAGCCGGGCTTCGCGTTCGCTGGCGGCAAGCACCTCCGAGGTTGCCGCCTCGGCTTCGTCGGATGCCCGCCGGAGCAGGTTGCTCACTATCCCGAACAGCAGCCCGATGAGGACGTAGCCGGTGCTCAACGGCCACAACGTTTGCAGCAGCTCGCCGGTTATGGG
>DATABX010000418.1:0-2210 GCA_036259335.1 Actinomycetota bacterium | reverse complement strand
GGAGCTTTGCCGGGCCGCGGGTGCTGCTGCGGCCTTGGGGGCCGGCGGGTTGGCCGGTGCGGGAGCGGGCGCTGCGGCGGGCGCCCCGTCCGTTCGGTTGCCGGGAAGGTTTTCGGCGAAGATCCTGTCGACCTCGCTGCTCGCTACCGAGCCCGGCTCTGCTGCAGAAGCCGCCGACACCAGGCCCACCGGGGCCAGCATGCCGACGAAACAAGCGGTTAAAACACGTCTCAAAATGAACCTCCAGCTAGAAGAAACTGCAAACAAACTCCTTTCTCCCGTTACATGGATGCAGCAAAGAAAGCCCTCCGAAGATCCGCTTCGAAGAAGCAAGAAAAATCAGGGATTACGTTGCCGGCCGCCTGTGCGACGGCGGTTGCCGGATGGCCTTCCGGCTGGTTTCGTGGCTCGAAACCGTGACCCTTACCCGTTGTCGGATACTTACGATTTCCCGTCGGCCAGGGTGACGGAATTGGCCTCTTTCTACGTGGTCAATAGGGTGGGTCGCATCCAGACTACCCCGGATGGGGAGTTCGTATACCTACTTCACAAAGTAATTGCTTTAAGTTTCGGGCGGCTCGTTAAGAGCCGGGTAGCGGTAATCGGGCTACGCGGGGGCCTCTTCGCCGCCTCCGGGAGCGCCGTTCAGCCCACCCTGACCAAGCCGCTCGTCGAGCAGGAACAGTCCGTGCGGGGAGTCCCCGATGCGCTTCAGCCAGTCGATGATGTCGCCGACCGTCTTCTCCTCCTCGACCTGTTCGGTGACGAACCAGTTGAGAAACGCCTGGCTGGCAAAGTCCTTCTCCTCCTCGGCGATGGCGTAGATGTCGGAGATCGACCGGCTGACCTGCTGCTCGTTCTCCAGCGCCTGCTCGAAGACGTCCAGCGGCGAGTCGAAATCGGAAGGGGGCGCCTCGATGTCGCCCAGCGCGACCCGGCCACCACGGTCCTGGATGAACGCCCGGAACTTCATGGCGTGGGCCCACTCCTCCTGGGACTGGTTGAACATCCATTGGGAGAAGCCGGGAAGGCTCACGGCGTCGAAGTAGTCCGACATCCCTAGGTACTTGTAGAAAGCCTGGATCTCCAGCCTGAGCTGCTGGTTCATCGCCTCTTTGGTCCGCTCGGAAAATGGCACCTAGGTCCTCCTTATGGCGTCTTGGTCAAACTCTAACCGCAGACCGGGCCGAGTATTGGACGCGCCTAAACGGCGTTGCATGCTGAACTTTGGTGCGGCGGGCCTGGCGAGGAGGCCTAGCTGCGGGCGGAGGCCTTCGCGGGGGCCGCAAGCCGGTTTACGGACTCGCCGTGGCCGAAAAGGGAGCCCAGCGAGGAGATGATCCTGTGGTCTCGGTCCAGCCGTGCGCGGCGACGGCAGGCAGAGGAGTTGCGGCATGCCCACAATGCGACGACGCCCAGGAACAGGTAGATCCCCAGCCAGAGCACCGGAACCATTCTGAAGCACCCTCCTCGAAAGCTGAGTGTTAGGTAGCACTAACAAAGCGCTATAAACCCACCTTACAACTTTGGCCTTGGATTGCAATACCCAATCTCAATCGGCCAGGGCGTCGGCGGTCCGGAGTGCGACTGTGCCGAGGTTGAGTTCGTAAAGCTGGTCTTCGATGACGCCCCGGTCCCCCACCGCGACCACCTTCATCGCCTCGGGTTGCAGCCACCTTGCTGCGACTGCGTTGGCTTCGTCGACGGTCACACCGGCCAGCCGCTCCTCGAGCCCCCGGTAGTACGACTGCGGCAGGCCGTGCACGAACAGGTGGGCGATGCTGCCGGCGGTCGAGCCGTTGGTTCGGAACATCGCCGGAAGGGACCGGACAATGGCCTCCCGCGCCTCCTGCAGCTCGACATCGGCGAGTCCGTCCCGCTTCAACCGGGCGGTCTCCGCCAGAGCTTCGTCCACCGCCGGGCCGGTCTGCTGCCGGTCGACCGACATGGAAACGTGGATCAACCCCGGCACCGGGCTCTGCGTCACCTCGGAGTCCACGCCGTAGGTGATTCCCAGCCTCTCCCGGAGGCTCTGGTTCAGGCGGCTGGAGAACAGGTCGCCGAGCACGCCGTTGACCAGCAGCAGCTTGTCGAAATCCGGGTCGTCGCGAGCGGGGCCGGGCTGAGCGAGGACCAGGGCGGTCTGGGGGGAGCCCGGCCGGTCGACCAGCAGGATCGGGCCGGCAGCCCCCCCCCCCGGCGGCGCTTCC
>DATABX010000417.1:0-4132 GCA_036259335.1 Actinomycetota bacterium | reverse complement strand
GGCGGAAAACATCAAAGCGGACAGAAAGGCCGACAACGGGACGGCCTCAAGCCGCAGGCCGACGGCGGCGACCGCCGGCGCCGCGCCGCACCCGAACAGAACCAGGCAAATCCCGAGAAGCATCATGGGGCCGCGACTTCGAGGGACAGGCAGGAACAGGAAGGGCCGGAGGCTTCGGCCTCGACCGACAGCGTCACCGTGGAGCGGGCTGCCGTGTCGACCACTTCCAGCCGCGGAGAAGCCAGCTCCACAAGCCGCTGCTCCCACAGCTCGTCCTCCTCATCGACGAAAATCCGAGCACCGGCCGGAACCCGCTCGGAGATGGCCTGCTCGATGCACTCGAACTGGCGGTAGGTTTCCTCGGCGGGCCGCACCATCGGGCCGGAGGCGTACCTACCTGCAGTAACGAGGGCGCGATTGGCGAGGAACAAGCAAATGCCCAATGCGGCGAGCAGTACCGCCGCCGCAGCTACTTTCGGGCGCCGGTCCGGCTGAGGCCCGGCAGCAGGCGGAGCTTCAGAAGTATCCACAACGCCTGTACCCCGTCGGTCCACCTTAGCTTCTTGCCTTCCTCCCGGCCGCGGGCCCGGTAGCTGATCGGCACCTCGTGAATTCGGTGGCCGGCGAGAAGGAACTTGCCGGTGACCTCCGCCTCGATCCCGAAGCCGTTCTCCTGGAGGCTCAACGATGTCCAGATGTCACGCCACGCCATCTTGAAGCATGTTTCCAGATCCGAGAGCCAGGTGTTGAACAGAAAACTGGCCCAGAAGCTGACCGCGCGGTTGCCGATCACGTACCAGAAGCTGAAAGCGGTGTGGGCGCCGAACGTCCGCGTGCCGTAGACCACGCTAGCCTCCTCCTCGACCACCGCACGAATCATCATCTTGTAGTCCGCCGGGTCGTACTCCAGGTCGGAGTCCAGCACGGTGACCAGGTCGCCACGAGCCTCGGCGATGCCGGTGCGGAGGGCGGCGCCCTTGCCCCGGTTGGTCTCGTGCCTCACCGTCCGCACGAGCCCGTCCTGCACCAGGTCGTCGATGGAGCCGAGGCTGCCGTCGGTCGACCCGTCGTCGACGACCAGTACGTCGAGCTGGATGCCGAGATCGGTTTTCAGCAGCCGCTCGAGCGCCGGACGGAGGGTCTGGATCTCGTTCAGCACCGGGATCAGAACGCTCAACGTCTCCGGCGGCTTGCGCGCCTGACGGGGATCAGACATCTCTCTGCCCTTGCGCAAAGCGCGATATTCGACGGGCGTAGTGCAGGAACCAGCGCACCGGAAAGGTTACCTTCCACGAAAGCGAGCTCTGGATCCCGCGGATCTCTTCGCGAAGCTCTTCGATGACCTCCATGCGCTCCCTGGCCACGTCCCACGCGTCCAGCCGGGCTTGCTCGAGCCTCAGCGTGCTCTCGTACAGGTTGGAGATGCGGGTGGCGCTGCCGGCCGGCAGTAACAAGGGTGCCTGGTCGAACCGGTACAGGATGCCGGTTCGGGTCCCGTCCCACACCTTTTGGTCGACCTTGTGGCTGGAGCCCTCGCCCGCCACCCACCGCCGGTAGATGCTGGTCACCTCCCTGGTGTCGTGGACCCCGGCAACCTGGCACGCTCTCAACAGGAACTCCCAATCCTCGGTTACCGGCAGTCCCTCGTCGAACCGCAGGCCGAAGCAGTCGATCACCTCTGCCGGCACCGCGAAGGAGCAAATGGGCGTCTGGTTGGCGTAGAAGTGCTGGACCATGTCGAACGTCTCGGAGTGCTGCGGGTGCATGCCGGTGTGGACGACGTACGGCGCCAGCCCGTTGGGGTCGGGGTTCCGATGGACCTGCTGGTCCACGGTCACGCTGCGTATCACCTTGCCCATTGCCGTCCGGGCCCCCTCCCGAAAGGTCTCGACCCAGTTCACCGTCACCAGGTCGTCGTCGTCCAGGAAGGCGACGTAGGAGGAGTCGACCAGCTCCAGCCCCCGGTTCAACGGACAGGCCCGCTGCCCGCCGACGATCTGCATTACCAGGCAGCGGGCGGCAAACCGGTCGTCGAACTCCGCCACCATCGCCCGGACCGCGTCGACCAGCTCGTCGTTCGCGGTGTGGACCAGCAGCTTGACGGTGAAGTCGTCGCAGGTCTGAGCCGCCAGGCAGGTGAGCGCCTCCCTCAGGTTGTCCTCCCGCGTCCCCTCGGTTCGCATGATGACGGACATGAAGGCCCGGGCAGAGGGATCCACCATTTCGGGGGTGCCGACCTCGGTGGTGGCAAACGCCCGGACGAACTGGTTGACCGTAGCCGTGCCGTCGACCTGGTTCCTCCAGTGCCGGATGAAGTTGCTGAGCGACGCCCCGGGGGCCACGCCCGGATGCAGCCCCGGAAAGCTCTGGTCGCTGCGGTTCAGGCGGAAGTCGTTGCGGGCCACCTCGAGCCACCCGTAGGCAGCGAGTTCGTGCCGCAGCCGCGACTCGGTGAAGAACGAGACGTGGGTCTCGTCCAGCAGCCCGGTCGGCGTGTAGTCGAACCGGCCGAGGGCAAGCTTGGCGCCGACGTCGACGTGCGCGACGTTCGGCACGCTGACGAGCAGCAGCGGGTTGCCGGCCAGCTCGGCGATCTCCTTGAGGGATCCGAGAAAAGTCGAGGCCGGCGAGAAGTGCTCGATCACGTCGAGCAGCAGCAGTGCCCGGATCGGTTTGCCGTCCTCCCGTTGGACCACCTGCAGGACCCGTTCCCGCAGGTCGTCGAACGAGGACAGGTCGACATCGAAGCACTGGAAACCGCGATGGCGAAGGTCGTCCAGCGCCTTCTTGTCGCTGTCCAGTCCAAGGTACTCCAGGCCCAGCTCGGCGAGAGGTTCGGCCACGGCTCCGTAGCCGCACCCCAAATCGAGAACCACGCCCTCCTTCAGCCCGAGCTGGGACACCAGGCTGACGACGTGACCGTACGGGCTCTCCCAGCTGAAGTTCAGCTTGGGTCGTTCCCAGTGCCGGCCGTCAGAACCTGTGCTGGGCATACTCGCCTCCCACAAACTCGGCCACCCGCGATGCGTCTTCGATCGGCGCGGGGACCCTGCCCTCGGCCCGCCGGGCTTCGAAGTCCGCCAGCGCCTGCTTTTGAACCGGGTCACCCGCCGCGCTTACCGACGACATCGTCTCTGCGAGGATGTCCGGCCGGGAGTACCTGGTGGCCAGCATCAGCCGGCCGAGCGTGCCGTGGTAAACCTCGGTCGAGGCCGGAACCGGCCCGCCGCTCAAGGTCATTTGTTTGCCGTGGAACACCACCGCGCGGGGGACGTGGACCACGCGGTAGCCGGCCAGCCGCACCCGCCAGGAAAAGTCGACGTCGTCGCAGTACAGAGGGAAGTGGTCGTGGTCGAAACCACCCACCGCACGAAACACCTCTCTTCTGACGAGCAGGCAGCACCCGCTCGCCCAGCTGGTGTCCCCGGTCACCGGGTGGTAGGCCTTGGGGTGCTCGAGCGGGATGTGGCGGGCCTCCGCCACCCCGATGTCTGCGTCGTCGAGGGCCCGGATCAGGATTCGCAGCATGTTGGGGACCGGGTAGGTGTCGGGGTTGAGCACCAGGATCAGGTCGCTCTCCGACTGCTCGGCCAGCCGGTTGCTTCCTCCCGACGATCCGAGGTTGTCGTTGAAGTAGATGTAGCCGAGGTCCTCAAGGCCGGCCTCGACGGCTTCCCGTCTCAGCGCTTCGGTGTCCTCGGGACGCAGAACCGGAACCGGAGAGCAGTCCCCGAAGGCGAGAGTGGCGGTGAGGTCGAACTCGGCCGCCGCCTGCCTGACCGCCGCGGTAACCCCCCACATCAGCCGCCAGATGGCTGGCAAATCGTTCTTGAACAGGACCACCTGAACCTGAAGGTGGCCGGCAGGGCTTTTGACCATGGCGCAAGGCTACTACAGGCACTTTGTACCCCAACGTCTTCCAGATACGAAGGATTCCGGTCCCCGGCTTTTCGTCCGGCCGGCAATAGGGTGGAACCCGTGGAGCGCACCGTCATCTACACCGCCATCTTCGGCGGCTACGACGATCTGAGGACCCAGCCGGCGTGTCCCGGCGTCGACTTCGTATGCTTCACCGACGATACGGGGCTGAAGTCCGAGCAGTGGCGCGTCCAGGTCGCCGAGCCGCGGTTCG
>DATABX010000416.1:0-3891 GCA_036259335.1 Actinomycetota bacterium | reverse complement strand
TGACGCTCGACGATGCGGCGGCACAGCGCCAGTCCCAGCCCCGCGCCCCGGCCGTCGCCGGCCCCCGGGGCGGTTGGGCGGGCGAAGGCGGTGAACAGCCGGGGCAGGTCGCTCTCCGGCACGCCGGGGCCGTTGTCGGCCACCGTGACGCGCACCCCGCCCGCCGCCGGCTCGGCCGAGACGACCACCACCGGCGGCGCCGCTCCCCGGAAGCGGACGGCGTTGTCGAGCAGCTGCGTCAACAGCTGGAGGAGCTGGCCCCGGTCGCCGGACACCAGCGGCAGCCCTTTGGCCGCCACTTCCGCTTTGGCGTCGGCCAGCTGAACGCCGATCTCGGCCTCGGCCTCGGCCAGCACCTCGGCCAGCGGGAACCGGCTCCGTTGCAGCTCTCCGGTCGAGGCCCGGGCGTACTCCAGCAGCGACGCTACGGTCGACCGGGCCCGGTCAGTACCGGCCACGGCCCGGGCCAGCAGCGTGCGCCCCTCGTCCGACAGTCCGCCGGCATGACGGTCGTCGAGAAGGTCGAGCAGGCCGGCCACCGTGTGGAGCGGCTCCCGCAGCTCCATGCCGACCACCTCGGCGAAGCGCTCCAGTGCGGCATTGCTCCGTTCCAGCTCGACTGCCTGGGCGGCCAGCACGGCGTGGGCCTCGTCGAGCTCGGCCAGCCGGCTGGCCAGCTCCTGGCGCTGGGCCTCGATCGTGGCGCCTCGGGCCCAGAGCTCGACGAAGACCGACACCTTGGCCCGGAGGATCTCGGGCTCGAACGGCTTGTAGACGTAGTCGACGGCACCACTCTGGTACCCACGCAGGTGGTGCTCCGGCTCTCCGGAGATGGCGGTCAGGAAGATGATCGGCACGTAGCGGGTTCGCTCCCGGCCGCGGATCAGCCGGGCCGTCTCGAATCCGTCGAGCACGGGCATCTGCACGTCGAGGATGATGAGGGCGAACTCGCCGGCCAGCAGATGGCGCAGCGCCTCCTCGCCGGAGGCCGCCTCCACCAGGTCGAGGCCCAGCGGTTCGAGGACCGCCCGCAAGGCCAGCAGGTTGTCCGACCGGTCGTCGACCAGCAGGACGCGGGCGACGCCCGGGCGCGATGTCTTCTCGTTGGGACTCATCAGGTATCGGCGGGGGTCATCGGTCCAGCCACAGGCGCATCAGCGACAGCAGCTGGTTGATTTCCACGGGCTTGGTGATGTAGTCCGACGCCCCGGCGGCCAGGCTCTTCTCCCGGTCGCCCCGCATCGCCTTGGCGGTGAGGGCGATGATCGGCAGCTCGCGGAACCCGTCGATCCGGCGGATGGCGCGGGTGGTCTCGTAGCCGTCCATGTCGGGCATCATGATGTCCATCAGGACGAGGTCGATGTCGGGATGCTGCTGGAGCGCCTCGACGCCCTGGCGACCGTTCTCGGCCGTGATCACCTCGATGCCGCGGTCCTCCAACGCGCTGGTCAGGGCGTACACGTTTCGGACGTCGTCGTCGACGATGAGGATGCGGGTCCCGGTCAGCCCGGCGTAGACGGCCGCCTCCTCCGCCTCATCCCGGTCCGATCCGGTCGGCACGGTCACAAGCTCCGTGACCGGGGTGGGCGCCGGATACTCCAGGCCCGTCCCGAGCGCCGGCAGGTACAGCGTGAAGGTCGAGCCCTTGCCGGGTTCGCTCTCCACCTGGATCTCGCCGCCGAGGAGCCGGGCGATCTCCCGGCTGATCGACAGGCCGAGGCCGGTGCCGCCGTACTTGCGATTGGTGGTTCCCTCGGCCTGCTGGAACGCCTCGAAGATCACCAGGAGCTTGTCCGACTCGATGCCGATGCCGCTGTCGACGACCGAGAAGGCGATGACGTCCGGGCTGGCTCCCAGCGCGCTGTTGAAGAACCGGTTGCCCTGCGGGGCCCGCTCGATCCGCAGCATCACGGACCCTTCCTCGGTGAACTTGAAGGCATTGGACAGCAGGTTCTTCAGGATCTGCTGCACCCGGTGCCCGTCGGTGGTGACGTGCTCGGGCAGATCGTCGCCGAGCATCACCGTGTAGGTCAGTGCCTGCTGGTCGGCGATGGGCCGGAACGTCTGCGACAGGTCTTCGGCCAGGTCGGCGATGCGGACCGGGGCCAGGGCCACGTCGAGCTTGCCGGCCTCGACCTTGGACAGGTCGAGGATGTCGCTGATGAGGTTGAGCAGGTCGTGGCCGGCGTCCCGCACCGATCGGGCGAACTCCACCTGCTTGGGCGTCAGGTTCCCTTCGGCGTTGTCGGCCAGCAGCTTGGCCAGGATCAGCAGGCTGTTGAGCGGTGTCCGCAGCTCGTGGCTCATGTTGGCCAGGAACTCCGACTTGTACTTCGACGACAGGGCCAGCTGCTCGGCCCGCTCCTCCAGTTCCCGCCGGGCCAGTTCGATCTCGGCGTTCTTCACCTCGATCGCCCGGTTCTGGCGGGCCAGCTCCAGCGCCTTCTCCTCCAGCTCGGCGTTGGTGAGCTGCAGCTCCTGCTGCCGCTTCTGCAGCTCGGTGCCGAGGCTCTGGCTCTGCTCCAGCAGCTCTTCCGTCCGCATGGTGGCGATGATCGTGTTGAGGACGACGCCGACCGTCTCCACGATCTGCTCCAGGAACGCCTGGTTGATCGGCGAGAACGGACGGAACGAGGCCAGCTCGATGACGGCCAGGCACTGCTCCTCGAACAGGACGGGCAGGACGACGATGTTGACCGGTGCCCCCTCCCCGAGCCCGGTGGAGATGCGCAGCGACGTCTTCGCCACGTTGGTGACGAGGATGGTCTTGCGCTCCAGCGCCGCTTGGCCGACGAGCCCCTCACCGGGCCGGTAGCCGGTCGGCACCCCCTTGCGGGCCCGGTAGCCGTAGCCGGCCATGAGCTCGTAGGTCGGTTCCTTGCCGTCGGCCGCCGAGGCCATGTAGAAGGCGCCGTGCTGGGCGCCGACCAGCGGCGTCAGCTCCGACATGATGAGCCGGGACACGGCCCGCAGGTCGCGGTGCCCCTGGAGCATGCCGCCGATCCGGGCCAGGTTGGAGTTCAGCCAGTCCTGCTCCTGGTTTCGTTTCGTCGTCTCGGAGAGGTTGGCGATCATCTGGTTGATGTTGTCCTTGAGCTCACCGACCTCGCCGGCGGCGTCGACGGTGATCATCCGGGTGAGGTCGCCCTTGGTCACGGCGGTCGCCACCTCGGCGATCGACCGCACCTGGGTCGTGAGGTTTCCGGCCAGCTGGTTGACGTTCTCGGTCAGGCGCTGCCATGTGCCCGAGACACCCTCCACCTCCGCCTGGCCGCCGAGCTTGCCTTCGGTCCCGACCTCCCGGGCCACCCGGGTGACCTCGGAGGCGAAGGCCGACAGCTGGTCGACCATCTTGTTGACGGTCGTCTTCAACTGCAGGATCTCGCCCCGGGCGTCGACGGTGATGTGCTGCGACAGGTCGCCCTGGGCCACGGCGGTGGTGACCTGGGCGATGTTCCGCACCTGGTCGGTCAGATTGTCGGCCATGGAGTTCACCGAGTCGGTGAGGTCCTTCCACACGCCGGAGATGCCGGGGACGGCGGCCTGGCCGCCGAGCTTCCCTTCGGTGCCCACCTCCCGGGCGACACGGGTCACGTCGGTGGTCCAGGCCGAGAGCTGGTCGACCATGGTGTTGACGGTGTTCTTCAGCTCCAGGAGCTCTCCCCGGACCTCGACGGTGATCTTCTGCGAGAGGTCGCCCCGGGCCACGGCGGTGGTGACCTGGGCGATGTTCCGGACCTGGCTGGTCAGGTTCGAGGCCAGCAGGTTGACGTTGTCGGTCAGGTCCTTCCACACACCGGAGATGCCCGGGACGGCGGCCTGACCGCCGAGCTTGCCTTCCGTGCCGACCTCCCGGGCGACCCGGGTGACCTCGTCGGCGAAGGCCGAGAG
>DATABX010000415.1:0-5186 GCA_036259335.1 Actinomycetota bacterium | reverse complement strand
CTGCCTTCCGGCCTTCTCCACGCCGGCCGCCGCCTGCAGCAGCAGGGTCGACTTGCCGACCCCCGGTTCGCCGGCTACGAGCACCACCGACCCCTTCACCAGGCCGCCCCCGAGCACCCGGTCCAGCTCCCCGAGGCCGGTGGAGATCCGGGTGTGGGTCGAGGCTTCGACCGCCCCGATGAGCACCGTGGCCCCGGCCTGCGTGGGCCGCTTGGGGCCCCGGGCCACCAGGGGCGGCTCCTCGACGAACGAGTCCCACGCCGAGCAGTCCGGGCACCGCCCGAGCCACTGGAGAGCCCGGTGCCCGCATTGCAGGCAGATCATTGCGTTTTTCGGCATGGCACTCACTGTAGGGGTCGGGGGTGACAACCCCGGGAACTGTGCCCCGAAACGGCCGCGTTGCCCGGCTGCCCGTCACTCCTTTATGTTGGTAGATGACCGAAGCGGCTTCTGTCGGACTGCGCCGAACCCTCCACGACGCGCTTCCCCTGTTTGCGTCACTCGGCTTTTTGATGGCCGGCAACGGCTTGACCTCGACCCTTCTGGGCTTCCGCAGTGCGCTCGAGGGATTCAGCCCGTCGGTCACCGGAGTCGTGCTGGCCGCCTACTACCTCGGATTCTTCGTGGGCTCTCTGACCGCCCCCTCGGCGATCCGCAGAGTGGGCCACATCCGGGTCTTCGCCGGCCTGGCGTCCCTTGCCTCGTGCGCGGTTATCCTGCACGTGGTCCACGCCCACCCCGTCACCTGGTTCCTCCTGCGTGCACTCAGCGGCCTGTGCACCTCCGGCCTCTACGTCGTAACCGAAGCCTGGCTGAACGGGACCACCACCAACGCCACCCGAGGCGGCTTGCTGGCCGGGTACATGGTGGTGGTGACCGGCGGCCTGGGGGTGGGCCAGCTGCTGTTCGCAGCGACGGATCCGGCCGGACCGGTCGGTTTTGTCGTGGGATCGGTGCTGGTATCCCTCGCCGTGGTCCCCGTCTCGCTGGCCAGCGTTTTTGCCCCCGAGATCCCCGACCCGCAACCGCTTACCTTCCGTGAGTTGAGTGCCGCCGCCCCTCTTGCTCCGGTAACCGGTGCGGTATCCGGCTTCACCGGAGCGGCCATGGTCGGCGCCGGGGCGATCTACGCCTCCTCCGCCGGGCTCGGCCAGATCGCTACGGCTGCCCTGCTGCTGAGCGGCCTGGCGGGAGGGCTGGCCCTTCAGATGCCTCTCGGGCGCTGGTCCGACCGCACGGACCGGCGGGTGGTGATTCTCGCTGCGGGTCTGGCCGGGGCCGTCGCCGCAGCAGGCGCCACGGTGTGGGGACCGGACAACCACCTGCTCGTGGTCCTCCTGTCGCTACTGGCGGGCGGAATCGCCTACCCGCTCTACTCGCTGGCCAGCGCCCACCTCAACGACTACCTGGACTCGGGAAGGGTGGTGGCTGCCGGGGCCCGGATGATCCTCGTCAACGCCATGGGAGCAGTTGCCGGCCCGGTGGTGGGAGCGGTGGCCATCCAGGCCCTGGGTCCCTCTGCCCTCTTCGTAGTCCTGGGAATCAGCTATCTCGGGGTTTCGCTGTTTGCCGGCCAGCGGATCCGGCTGCGGGCGCCGGCGGCTGAGGACGAACGCTCGAGCTACCTGCCGGTTCCGCTGGGGACCGGCCCGATTGCCGCCACCCTCGTGACCAACTACGCCGACGAGCTGTACCCGGTGACCCACGGGGCGGTGCACCGCGACGACGGCCGGGTCGAGTTCACCGAGCAGGGAAATGGACCACCCGTGATCCTGCTCGGCGACCAGAGGGAGGGCGTCCGGTGGGACCGGGCTCTCTCTACCCTCGCCGCCGCCGGCTTCCGGGCGATCGTCGTGCAGTTCCACTCAACCGACCAGAGCGAAGCCGCAAGGGCCCGCCAGCTGTTCTCGCTGCTGAGGCAGCTGGATCTGGCGACCGCGGCCCTCGTCGGCATGGGCTCCGCTGCCGGGTTCGTCTCGACGTTCGCCGCCAAACATCCGGAGCGGGCCGACTGTGTCGTGCTCGTCGGTGCGCACGAAGAGCTGGAGCCGGTCGCCGGGGTGCCGTCGCTGCTCATCGCCAACGGGATGGTGCCCCGGAACGACCCGGAGACACTGGCCGACACGGTGGCCGTCTTCTTGCGGGGCCAAGCGACCCACCAGCGAAACTGAGCTCGCTGCTTCCGCGAAAATCGACACCCCGAAGGGCCGGCGGTTGGATCGGCGCCTACCGGACTACGACGCCGAGACGAGCGAACGCACCTCCCGGAGCATGGCGTCCAAACCACCCCGGGGGATGTGGATTCCTCCGGTGACCACCGAGTCGATCCGCCGGACGTTGCCTATCTCCTCGAGCGGGTCGGCATCCAGCAGGACCAGATCGGCTGCTGCGCCGGCGGCGATCACGCCTCGGTCCGGCTCCCCCAGATACTCGGCCGGGTTGCGGGTGGCGCACTGAAGGGCCTCCAGCGGAGTCAGCCCCGCCTCGACCAGCAGCTCGAGCTCGTCGTGCAGGCTGAAACCGGGAAAGCAGAACGGATAGAGGATCGCGCCGGTACCGGCCATGAGCCGCACGCCGGCCCTGTGCATGGCCCCCACCAGAAACAGTTGATGGTCGAACACCCGCCGGGATGCGTCCTCCGACCCGCCGCCTTCTACCGCGTTGTCCCGCCAGCCTTCGGCGGTGTACCTGGGCAGGTAACTCAGCCTTTCGTCGTCGGCCCGGGCGTGGGCGCCCCTCAGTAGACCGGCTCTCAGTGCCGAGAGGGTGGGCACGTGCCAGGTCCCGTGGGCGACGAAGTGCGCGAACAGGTCGCCGGCCAGCCCGGGGAGGTAGCTGCCCGCCGCCCGGATCTCGAGGTCGGCGGTGCTCGACAGGCTCTGAGGGTTCCCGTGACCCGACCGCTGGTCTTTCGACTCCTGCAGATCGGCAGCCAGCGCAGAGGTGGCGAGACCCACACCGAGGAGGTGTTCGATGCTGCTCATCCCGGCAGTGGACGCCTCCCACATCGTTACTCCGGAGGGAACCTGTCCGCAGAACGGGATCCCCAAGCGCTGGGCCTCGTCCGCCAGCGCGAAGAATGCGGACCTTCGGAGGGTCGAGTTGACCACTACGAATTCGGCGCCCTCCTCCGCCGCTTCCCGGACTGCCAGCCGGGCGTCGGATTCATCTTCCACCGGCCGGTAACCGATGAACTGCGGCTCCGGGCCGTCGAGCGGGGTGCTTCCCACCACCCACCGCGGGCTGAGATGCCGGCCGGTCCGGGCGTCGCGGTTCCAGTCGTGATACTCCGGCGTACCCCAGAACTGGCGAGCTCCGAGAACCCCGTTGGCCACGAACAGCCCCAGAGTCTCCCGGTCGTACCAGTTCACGTGCATGTCCCACAGCCCAGGGATCACGAACTTCCCCGAACAGTCGACTGCCGTCGCCTCCGGGGGAACGGCAAAGTCCGGGGACGGGCCGGCGAACCGGATCCGGTCTCCGTCGACATAGACGGTGCAATCCGGCCGGGCGGGTGACCCGGTGCAGTCGATGAGCGTTGCCCCGACGAGCGTCAGCTGACCCGGCTGCGCCGAGCGGTAGCGGCGCAGTTCCAGGGAGACGGTATCCGGATCCGTGAGCACCGGCTACGAAGCCGAGCCGGCTGGCTGTGGTTCGGGGTCTTTCGGAAGCTCCACCGACTGGGCGTGGTTGAAGACGTTGAGCGGGTCCCAGGCCTGCTTGACCCGCTGGAGCCGCGGGTAGTTCTCCTTGTAGTAGAGGTATTGCCAGTCCTTCAGGTCGACGTCCGGGTAGTTGACGTAACACCCGTCCAGCCGGCCGTCGGGGACCGGCCCGGCAGGGCCGTACATCCGGTCGTAGAATTTGCGAATCCAGTCGCAGTTCTTGCGGTCGCCGTCCTGCGACTGCCAGTAGGTCTGGTACTGCAGCTTCATGGCCGAGGACCTTTGAGGGATGGCCGTGGCTCCCGGAGCGACCGCATTGACCTGACAGCCGTAGGAGTCCACCTGCAGCAGCGACTGGCGGTTGCTGAACCCCGACTCCCGCAGGCTCTCCCATATGACCCCGCACTCGTGGTCGGTGAAGTTGCCGATCATGTACGCCGACTTGTACTTGCCTCTCTGGGGAGGCCCGGTGCCGTCCAGCGTCTGCGTGACGAACAGCCACGGCATCAGCTGGGCGTCCAGGGAAGGCGGCGGCACGCCGACGTACCCGACGGGGTGACGAGCCGGATGGATGTCGAGCCCGGTCGGGCGGACGGCTGCGACGAAGCCCTCCAGTGGCGCCGGGTCGTCCTCGGCCAGCTGGACCGTCAGGGTGATCTGGGTTTGAGGAGCACACGTAAGGTGCAGCAGGGCAAACAGCCCGCCGGAAGGGTCGCCGGGGTCCTTTCGTTCCACGAAGTATCCGCCGTAGCTCTGGAGGAAGGTGCGGAAGGAGTCGGGGGTGAAGTCGGACCAGTTCCAGGCCAGCGACAGCAGCCAGGCGTTCGATGGCGCCGCCGGCGGATCGGCGAAGAAGTACTTCGTGACCACACCGAAGTTGCCTCCGCCGCCGCCCGAGTAGCCCCACAGCAGCGAATCCGGGCTTTCCCGGTCGTCGAAGAGGTCGAGGTGGGCCTTTCCGCCGGCGTCGACGTGCACCACCTCGATCGCGGTCAGGTGGTCGACCGTCAGACCGTGCTTGCGGGAGAGCAGGCCGTAACCTCCGCCGGAGATGTGGCCGGCGGCTCCGACCGAGTAACACGAACCTCCTGGGATGGTGACGCCGTGCTGCCGGTAGAGCCGGGTGTAGGCGTCGAACAGGGTGGCGCCCGCCTCGATGACGTACCACCCGGTCTTCGAGTCGCGATAGACACCGTTCATCGGGGTGAGGTCGAGTATCACTCCGCGGTCGTTGCCGTAGACGAAGTTCTCGTAGCAGTGCCCTCCGCCCCGCAGGGTCGTGCGCAGACCGGCGGCGACCGCTGCATCCACCCCCTCAACGACCTCCCGGGGGCTGCTGCAGAGCTGGACGTAGGAAGGGTCGGCGATCCACCGCTGGTTGAAGCCCCGGGTGAGCGTGCCGAACCGCGGATCTCCAGGGCCAACCCGTGCCGAATCGTTATCCATGGCGCTCCCCGCTAGGCCAGGTCCCTAGTCTGTCGCGCCACCCGTGCTCCGCGCAAGCCTACAAATACAAGTCGG
>DATABX010000414.1:0-5145 GCA_036259335.1 Actinomycetota bacterium | reverse complement strand
CGCCGAGACTCTGCGGCGAGGTGCCCGGTCCCTACCGCCGGCACCCCCTGGAACAAGCCGGCGTCGCGGAGCGGTTCTGATGCCGGTCGAGACTCTCTCCAAATATGCAGAGGTCGCCGAGGCTCTTCGGGCGGCGGCGGCGGCGGAAGGGCGGACCGTGCGGGTCTGCGGCGGAGGGACCAAGCTGACTTGGGGGCAGCCGCCGCTTTCCGATGCGGAGTCGCTTCCCACCCGGGGCCTGGACGAAATCGTCGAGCACAACGCCGGCGACCTGACCGCGGTCGTCCAGGCGGGAGTTCGCCTTGCCCAGGCTCAGGCCGCCTTCGCCGAAGCCGGGCAGATGCTGGCCGTGGACCCGCCGCTCGGCGCCGGCGACGGGGCAACCGTCGGTGGAGTGGTGGCTACGGCGGACTCGGGTCCCCTGCGACACCGGTACGGAGGCGTCCGTGACCAGGTTATCGGGATCCGGGCGGTGCTCGCCGACGGGTCGGTCATCCGCTCGGGCGGTAAGGTGATCAAGAACGTGGCCGGCTACGACCTCGGCAAGCTGTTCACCGGATCGTTCGGGACGCTCGGCGTGATAGTCGAGATATCGCTCCGGCTCCACCCCCTCCCCGGACCGGTGCTTACCTCAGTGGGAAAGACGGACGATCCGCAGGTGCTTCAACAAGGAGCCATCGCCCTCTCGAGCTCCGCAATCTCGGCACTCTCACTCGACTTTCGCTGGGGGCACGGCGCGGGAAGCCTGCTGGCTCGCTTCGGCGGAGAAGCCGGCCGCAACCAGGCGCAACTCGCCGAGCAGATGATGGCAGCAGCCGGCCTGGAGGTCAGCCTGGAAGAAGACGACGAAAGCTTGTGGGTCGAACAGCGCGCCGCCCAGCGCGCCCCTGACGGTGTCGTAGCCAAGGTCTCGGCGCTTTCCACTGACCTCGCCCGGGTAGTTCGCGCGGCGGACGGCATCGGGGCGGCTGCAGTGGGGCGCGCC
This sequence comes from Actinomycetota bacterium, assembly GCA_036259335.1. GTDB lineage: Bacteria > Actinomycetota > CADDZG01 > JAHWKV01 > JAHWKV01 > JAJCYE01. Next base: position 4,160 of record DATABX010000414.1, on the reverse strand, counting down.
GGGCTCGGGCTGGCCTGGCTTCGCCTGGAACAACCCGCCGCGGCCGGCGCAGCTGCCTCGGTCGAGGAGTTGCGGCGCCGTATTGCGCCGCGGCCGGTCGTGGTTCTGGACGCTCCCGCCGAGCTCCGGGAGAGGATCGACGTCTGGGGCGGCCAGCCCGAGCCCCTCCTGGCGCTGATGCGCCGGGTGAAAGACCGCTTCGACCCCTCCGGGATCTGCAACCGGGGAATCTTCGTGGGAGGGATCTGATGGACGGCCCGCCGGATCCGGCCTGGCTCGAGGAGATCACGGCGGAGTCCGCCTTCGACGGTCACCGCCCGCCGGAACCGGCCCTCCTCGCCGACTGCGTGCACTGCGGCTTTTGCCTGCCGACCTGCCCCTCCTACCTCGTCTGGGGGCAGGAGCCGGATTCTCCCCGGGGACGCATCGTCTTGATGAACGAGGCGGTGCGTCCGGGCAGTGAGATGTCCGATGAGATGGCCGGCCACTTCGACCGGTGCCTCGGTTGCATGGCATGCGTGACCGCGTGTCCCTCCGGGGTCCGCTATGACCGGCTCATCGAAGCGACCCGGCCCCAGGTCGAGCGCAACCACCGCCGTTCTGCCCGGGAGCGGCTGCTTCGCCGGACCCTGTTTGCCCTTTTCACCCATCCCGGACGCCTGCGGGCGGGCGTTCCGCTGATGGCGGCCTTCCACGCCGCCGGGGGCCGGGCGCTGCTTGGGCGCACCGGCGTCCTCGACCGGTTGCCGACGGTGCGGGCGCTGGTGTCGCTCGCTCCCCGCCCGCCGCTGAAGGCGGTGGTGTCGCGCCTCCCGGAGTTCACTCCGGCCAAGGGCGCTTGCCGCGCACGGGTGGGCCTGCTGCAGGGGTGCGTTCAGCGGGTCCTGTTCCACGACGTCAACGCCGCCACGGTCGACGTGCTGTCCGCCGAGGGGTGTGACGTGTTCGCGCCGCGCCTCCCCCGCTGCTGCGGCGCCCTGATGCTCCACTCGGGAGAGGAGCCGGGGGGCCTCGCCTTGGCGAAGCAGACCATCGAGGCTTTCGAGGATTGCGACGTCGTCATCTCCAACGCCGCAGGCTGCGGCTCGGCGCTCAAGGACTACGGCCACCTGCTGGCTGACGATTCCCTCTGGGCGGAGCGGGCAGCCGCTTTCTCCGCCAAGGTGCGGGACGTGACCGAGTTCCTGGTCGAGCTCGGACCGTCCGCGACACGGAACCCGGTTCCTCTGAAGGTGGCGTACCACGACGCCTGCCACCTGGCCCATGCCCAGAAGGTTCGCCGTCCCCCTCGCGAGCTTCTTGCGGGCATCCCCGAGCTCGAGCTGCTCGAGCCGAAAGGTTGGGAAATCTGTTGCGGCTCGGCGGGTCTGTACAACCTGCTCCAGGTCGAGGCAGCCGAGGAGCTGGGGCGCCAGAAGGCGGAGAAGCTGATCGCCACCGGAGCGGAAGCCATTGCGGCGGCGAATCCCGGTTGCACGCTGCAGATCGCAGCGCATCTCGAGGCCCTGGGCCGTCCTCTGCCGATATTTCACCCCGTCGAGCTGCTGAGCCGGTCGATCGAGCGGCCCCGATGATCCGCAGCCGACCAGGGTCCGGGACCGCCCGGGCTACTCTGATCCCGGCACCAGCTCCAGCGTCGCGACGGTAGCTGCCGCCACCGCCTGCGGGGTCCACGGGATCGGGACCCCTTCGCCCTTCTGCCACAGCGGCAGCTGGTCGGCGTAGTTGGGGGACATCGGGTTGCCCGACTGGCCCGAAGGGATCACCCAGCGGCACTCGTCCCAGTTGCCGACGTCGGCGACCATCCGCAGCGAGGCGATAAATCCCGGATCGTTGGTGGCGTTCAGCGGGTCGACCGAGGTTTGGGCCACGGTGTTGGAGTCGCCACCCCAGGGGAACGGCCCGATGTTGAAGACCTTGTCGAGCGGCTTCTGCTCCCCCACCGGGTGCTTGAGCTCCACCGGCCGAACCTGGCCCCAGGCCCACTGCGCCGGGTCCTCGCCTTTCATCCGGGTCAGCTGGTCGACCGTCGCTTCCAGCGCCCGGGCGATCTCCTCCCCCCAGGAGTGTCCGAACCAGTCCTCCGGCGGGTCGTTCAGCAGCTGTACCAGGTGACCCACGCGGCGGTAGGAGAACGAGGTGTAGGGCAGCAGCTGGGCGAACCCCCGGCCGAGGACCCACTCCGCGCTCCCCGGCGCCTTGGCGATGGCCACCCGGCGGGCCATCTCGGCAACGAACAGCTCGAACAGCGCCGCAGCCGGGGCGGCGGCGGAGACCCGGCCGTCCCAGTCGGCGAGCAGGCTGAGCGCGGTCCGGGCTGCGGCGCTCGACTCCGGAGCCGACAGCACGACCTCCCGCATGTCCCGCCACGGCAGGGACAGCTCGTCCAGCTGGAGCGCTGAGCAACCGTCGGGATCCCAGTCGCTGCGGCCGGCCAGGACCTCGGTGATCCGCGCCAGCCGGTAGCCGTCGATCCAGTCGACGCCCAGGAACGGGTTCTCGACGTTCGGGTGCGGGCGGGTGTTGGCGGTGGCCAGGAAGCCTTTTTCCGGGTCGACCCGGTACGGCATGTCCTCGAAGGGAACCGGGTCCTCCTCCCACCCCACCCCGGGCTCCCAGCCGGCAAGCGGGACGGTCCCCCACCCCTTGCGCCGCCTGGGCACTGCGCCGACGAGCTGCCAGCCGATGGTCCCGGAGGCGTCGGCGTAGCTCACGTTCAGATCAGGCGCCGGCCAGCGGGCGAACCAGCGGCGGAACTGCTCGAAGCCGGAGGTGCGATGCACGCGGAGGAACCCCTCCACCGGAAGATCCTTCAACCAGAAGGCGCTGATCGACAGGGCGCCCACCCCCTGGTCGAGCGCCGGGCTCACCACCGGCCCCCGGGGCGTGACCACCACCTGCTCGGTGATCGGCCGCTTGTACCGCACCTGGATCTTCTCCTCGAACACCTCGCAGGGCACGAAGCCGTCGCCCGACCTAACCGACCTGCCGTCCGGTCCCAGCTGCTCTTGGAACAGGTCGGTGTTGTCGAAGAGGGCGGCGGTGATCCCCCACGCCGCGAATCCGTTGTGGCCGACCTCCACCGCCGGGCCACCGACCAGCGTGGCGCCGGCGACCGCCCACTCGGGCGTCGTGAGGTGGGCCAGGTACCACACCGAGGGCAGCAGAGCCGGGAGGTGCGGGTCGTTGGCCAGGATCGGCCGGCCGCTGGCGGTGCGGCTGCCCGACAGTCCCCAGCTGTTGGAGGCACCGCCCGCGCCGACGTGGGCCGCGAAAGCGGCCAGGTCCTCCGCCAGCCGGTCGACCGCCGGCGCCTCCGCATCCCGGCGGAGCACTCCCTGCCACGACTCCCCGTAGCTGGGGTCGACCGCCGCCATCACCTCGGGGCCGTCGGTCTGCAGGATCTTCAGGCGGGCCAGCTCGGCGTCGGCGTTGGTGGCGAACAGGAACGACTGCAGCTTGATCATGCCCACCACATCGGCCGGGGCCCACGGCGTGGGACGGGAGCGCAGCAGGAAGAACTCGTGTGCCCGGCGGGGCAGGCCGATGGTGGCCCCGGCGTTCACTCCGGCCACGTAGGCGGCGATGTTGGTCTGGAGGTCGGCATCGAAGCGGCGGAGCTGTTGCTCGTTGTTGCGGCTGAAGCCGATCCGCCGGGAGAGGCGGTCCATGGCGACACCGTCCTTGCCCACCAGCGCGGCCAGCGTTCCCCGGATCACCCGGACCAGGGTCTCCAGCTGGAACGACCGGTCCTGGCCGTGGCAGAACCCCAGGCCGTACCAGGCGTCGAGCTCGTTGCCGGCGTCGACGTGCGGGATGCCCCACCGGTCACGGCGTATGGTGAGACGCTCGCTGATGCCCGGAACCTCCAGCCGGCCGGCGGTCGCGGGCAGGCGGCGGCCGAGCAGGGACCCGAACAAGCTGCGCGAAAGATCCACCGATCACCTCCGTCGTCTGGTGCAACAAAAATACCCGGCCGGTAAACCCGGCCGGGTATTCGTTGTAATTCGGTTTGGAGCTAGTTGGCGCGCTTTCCGGTGCTGGCCGTGATCTTGTCGGTCAGGCCGTAGAGCAGCGGAAGTGCGCCGGCGATGACTCCCAGGGTGCGGTTGATCTGTCCGAGCCCGGGGATGATCGGCTCGACGTGCCCGACGATTGCC
>DATABX010000413.1:0-3952 GCA_036259335.1 Actinomycetota bacterium | reverse complement strand
GAAGGATTCCGGTTCCCGGCTTTTCGTCCGGCCGGCAATAGGGTGGAACCCGTGGAGCGCACCGTCATCTACACCGCAATCTTCGGCGGCTACGACGACCTGAGGACCCAGCCGGCCTGTCCCGGCGTCGACTTCGTATGCTTCACCGACGATTCGGGGCTGAAGTCCGAGCAGTGGCGCGTCCAGGTCGCCGAGCCGCGGTTCGAAGACCCCCGGATGGCGGCCAAGTGGTTCAAGCTGTTCCCTCACCAGGCGCTCCCGGGCTACCGGCGCAGCATCTGGATCGACGGGGGCATCCAGATCTCCACCGAGACCTTTGCGGAGGAGGTGCTGTCCTTTCTGCCGAGGGCCGGGATCGCGATGTTCCCCCATCCCAGCCGCACGACGATCAAACAGGAGGCCGATGAGCTGATCCGCCTGGGCAGATTTCCCGACCAGCCGTTCCTGCCCCAGGTGGACCACTACTACTCCAGGGGCTTTCCCGACAACGCCGGCCTGTTCGCTGCAACCGTCATGGCCCGCAACCACCGGAGCCGGAAGGTGCGCCGGCTCGGGGGCCTGTGGATGGAGGAGATTCTCGAGTGGTCGGTACGCGACCAGTTGAGCCTGCCCTACGTGCTCTGGAAGCTGAAGCTCAAGCCGGGCGTGATTCCCTACGACATCTGGGACAACCACCTGCTCACGATGGTGGAGCACAACAACCGTAGCTGAGCGACTCCGCGCGGTAGCGGTCTCCGGCACCGCAGCGGCTAACGGTAAGGTATCCGCGTGAACAAAGTCGCGACCCGAGTGCGGTCGAACAACCTCGCAGCGGCCCGCTCTCTGCTGATCAACCTGACGCTCCGGGAGAACCGCAGCAAGTACAAGCGCTCGGCGCTGGGCTGGGCGTGGTCGATGATCAACCCGCTCGCCACCATGCTGGTGTTCACCTTCGTCTTCCGGCTGGTCTTCCGCATCGCCCCTCCCGAGGGCGACCCGAGCGGCCTCAGCAACTTCGGGTTCTTTTTGATTTGCGGCCTGCTTCCGTGGAACTTCCTGTCCGCCGGGCTGACCGGCGCCACCGGCTCGGTGGTCGCCAACGCCGGCCTGATCAAGAAGGTCTACTTCACGCGTGCGGTGCTTCCGGCATCGAGCGTGCTGAGCTGGAACACCTACCTGCTGATCGAGCTCGGGGTCCTGTCGGTCGCCCTGCTGTTCGTCGGGCAGGTCGTGTTCCTGTACCTGCCCGCCGCCCTGGTGGTCATCGCCCTGCAGATGTTCTTCGTCCTGGGAATCGGCCTGGCGCTGTCGGCCCTGAACGTCTACTTCCGCGACATCGAGCACTTCTTGTCGATCCTGCTGCTGCTGTGGTTCTACGCCACCCCGATCATCTACCCGATCGACCAGGTGCTGAATAATTCCAGCATCACCGGGCCGCTGAGGACCATCTACCTGCTGAACCCGATGGTGCACTTCACCGAGGCCTACCGGGCGATCTTCTACCACCTGCGCTCGCCTGGAGCGGACACGTTCTTTTATATGTTCGTCTCCGCAGTGGTAACCATGACCTTCGGGTTGTGGCTGTTTCGAAAACTGGAAGCCAAGTTTGCGGAGGAGCTTTGAGCGACATAGCGGTTTCGGCACAAAACGTCTCGAAGCGATTCCGCATCTACCACGAGCGGAACCAGTCGATCAAGCAGATGGTGCTCCGGCGGCGCCGCGGCGTCTACGAGGAGTTCTGGGCGCTGAAGGATGTCTCGCTGGAGATTCCCCAGGCCTCCAGCTACGGGCTGATCGGCGAGAACGGCTCCGGCAAGTCGACCCTGCTCAAATGCATGGCAAAGATTCTCGTCCCCGACGAGGGGACGGTGACGACGGTGGGTTCGATCTCCGCCCTGCTGGAGCTGGGGGCCGGGTTCCACCCCGAGCTGTCCGGGCGGGAGAACGTCTTCCTCAACGGGGCGATCCTGGGCATCAGCTCCAAGGAGCTGAACCGCAAGTTCGACGAGATCGTGGCCTTCTCCGGCATCGAGCGGTTCATCGACACCCCGGTAAAGAACTACTCCTCCGGCATGTACGTCCGGCTCGGCTTCTCGATCGCCATCAACGTCTCGCCCGACGTCCTGCTGGTGGACGAGGTGCTGGCGGTGGGCGACGCCGAGTTCCAAATGCGATGCTCCCAGAAGTTCCGGGAGCTCAGGTCCTCAGGCTGCACGATCGTGGTGGTGTCCCACTCGATGGACATGATCCGGGAGCTGTGCGACTCGGCGGCGTGGCTGGAGCATGGCGAGCTCCGGGCGGCCGGACCGGCCAAGCAGGTGATCGGGGCCTACATGAGGCACGTGGCCGAACACACCGGCTCCGAGTACCTGGACCCGGACCAGGTAGCGCCGGCTCCTTAGGGTCTCGCCCTGCTTATCAGGTTGCGGTTGACGTAACCGGCGGCCCGGCGGGCTACGAGCAGCGGTCCGCCCTCCTCCCAGGCCAGGGTCATCCGATTCATCAGCCGCCGTCGGGTGCTGATCCGGGCCCCCGCGCGGTCGATGTCCAGCAGGTCGGCCGCCCGCTCCGGGTTGGAGCAGAACCGGTCCAGGGGCTTGAGGATCTGACCCCAGGTCAGCTCGGGCCGAAGCTTGCCGACGTTCAGCTTGAACTCCCGGGCCAGCTCCTCATCCTCCAGCATCCGGGTGATGGCCTCGGTGAAGCCCTGGACATCCCCCGGGTTGACCGTCTGGCCGAGCTTGCGCTCCTCCACCAGCTGGCTCAGGGCGTCGCCCCGGGTGACGATCACCGGCAGCTCGGACCAGAAGTAGTCGAGGACCCGGGTGCGGTAGGAGTAGGTGGTCTCGATGTGCTCCAGGTGGCAGGAGACGCCGATGTCCGCCTCGAGCAGGTAGTTGGCCCGGTCCTGGTACGGCACCCAACCCTCGTTGAAAAACACGTGGGTTCCCACCAGGTCCAGGCTCTCCGCCAGGTTGCGTGCCTGGGTGGCCATCCGCATCTCCGGCACGTCCGGGTTCGGATGGGCGAGCCCCATGAAGAACAGCTTCACCTCCGGATGGTCGCGGGACACCCGCTCGACGGCCTTGATCAGCGTCAGCGGGTCGAACCAGTTGTAGATGCCGCCTCCCCACAGGACCACCTTGTCGTCGGGGCCGATCCCGGGGATCACCCCCTTCAGCACGTTCTTGTTGTGGATGGGCAGGTCGCTCGGGAGGCCGAAGGGGACCACGTCGATCAGGCTGCGAAGGGTGGGGTCCCGGTCGTAGACGTGCGGGTTCAGCCTGCCGGCTCCGGCGAGCTGGCCGAGCCAGAAGTCCCGCTGCTTCTCGCTGGCGCAGATGAAGAAGTCGCAGTTTTTGAGCTGGGCGGTGATCACCTCCAGGTCGCTCTCGAAGATGTTGTTGCGCTTGCCGGCGTCGTCCTGCCGGAACATCTCCAGGTTCTCCAGGTGGAACGGGTCGTACAGGTCCGCGACCAGGATCTTGCCCGACTCCCCGACCACCGGGCGGTGGTGCATGATGAAGCCCTGGAAGATCACCACGTCGGCCCAGTCCAGATGGTCGGGCAGCGTGGCGTCGTTGAGCACGTCGAGGGCGAAGGTCTTGGGCGTGATGTCGGCGGCCTTGACGACCAGCAGCCGCACCTCGTGCTTGCGGCTGAGCTCGGTCGCCATCTCCCAGGCGCGGATCGCCGGGCCGGCCATCTTGGAAGAGACGGTGTCGCCGGTGATCACCAGCACCCGGGTGCGGCCTTTGAATACCTTGTCCAGCCCCGTCTGGCTCACCATCTGGCCGAAGGTTGCGGCGAACCCCTCGTCGGAGATGTTCGGTCGGAGCGACTCCCGGAACAGCGCCATGATCTCCGAGTCGCTGCGCTTGCGCCGTGACTGGACGAACTCCCGCTTGGCCATGATGCCCGGCATCTGGCGGGTCACCTCGGAGATCGCCAGCAGGTGGGACATCGTCATCGG
>DATABX010000412.1:0-1977 GCA_036259335.1 Actinomycetota bacterium | reverse complement strand
CCGCACTCGCCGGCACGGCGCCCAGCGCCAGAAGCATGGCTAGTACGACGATCGTTATCAGGCGCGAGCGCCTAGCTGATTTCATTTAGCAGTCCCTTCGGTCGGGTCGAAATGCGGCTGCTCCTTTGGCAGCCGCTAAAGGCTAGAGGCCCCGGCGGCTCGGCGTAATGAGGCCTGCACGAAGATTCGACGGGGTGTTGGTACGACAATTTAGGCGCATCAACTCCCGCCCGGAGCGTTCCGCCGGACGTATAACTAGCGGGTGGACGCAGTGTTGATCGTGGTCGGCGTCATCCTCATCCTGGCGGGGGTCTTCGACCTGTTCATGACCGTCCTGTACTACGACGCAGCCGGCCCCCTGTCCCTCCGCATGTACCGCATCGTGTGGGGCATCTGCCGGCGGGCCGCTTCCCGGGTACCGCCGCAGCACACCGCCTTCACGCTCTCGCTGGGAGTGCCGCTGATGGTTCTGGCCAGCTTGGTCGCCTGGATCGCGCTGCAGGTCTTCGGGTTCGCCCTTCTGTACTACGTCGGGCTTCAACACGGGTCGTTCCGGCTCTCCGAAGGATTGGAGCCCAACGCGGTCGAGGCGCTCTACCTCAGCGGGATCAGCCTATCCGGCCTCGGTTACGGGGACTTGGCGCCGATCACCGCCCCGTTCCAGGTGGTGGCCGGCATCCAGGCGCTGGTCGGGTACGGCTTTTTGACGATCGCGATCGCCTACGTGGTCAACGTGTACAAGGTCATCGAAGAGATGGGGGTCTTGTCGTCCGACATCTACCACGAGTCGGAGCGGACCTACGACGCCCGGCACATCCTCGAGGTGCACTTCCACCAGGGCCAACCGCGTGACCTCAGGGGCCGGCTCAACAACTTCTACTCGAGCATGATCTCCCACCACGAGGGAATGCGGCATTACCCGGTGGTCTACTACTTCTACAGCCGGCGGGGCTACGCCGCGCTCCCCTACCGGTTCGGGCTGATCGGCCGGGTGATCGCCGCCTTGCGGTGGGGGCTGCCGACCGGCCACCCGGTTCCCGAGGAGCCGTGGCTGCGGGCTCTGAAGTCGGCGTTCGAGTCGATAACCGACGAGATGGTCGAGCGCTTCATGGACGTCAAGTCGCTGGAGCCGTCCGACAAGCCGGTGAGTCGGGAGACCTTCGTGGACGCGCTGGCCAAGGGCAAGTCCTCGGACATGCTGGTCTCGCGCTTCCTGGAGCTCCTGGACTTCATGGAGACCCTGACCGAGGACCGGCAGCATCGGGACCCGGATGAGGTCTACGACCGGTACCGTCAGTGGGTTCCGTTCATCTCGCGGGTGGACCACTTCCTCGATGCGATCATCAACCACCTGAGCCCCTACCGGTCCGGGATCCCCGGGTCGTCTCACTCGCACTAGTCTGTTGTCGTTGGGAATGTTGAACGCATTCGCGCAGTTGCAAGTCGAGTAACCAGCTAGCGACACTCGCGGAAAGGCAACCTTGCAGGTCGGTCCCTCCCCCACCGCGGCCCAGAGCCGGCGGCCGCTGTACCAGGACCCCGACGTCCACCGGCGTCGATGGCTGGTCCTGGCCGCCATGTGCCTGCCGCTGGTCATGGTGGTGATGTCGGTGGCCGGGCTCAACGTCGCCCTGCCGTCGATCCAGCGCCAGCTGGGCGCCACCGCTGCCGACCTGCTGTGGACGGTCGACGCCTACGCGCTGGTCTTCGCCGGGCTGCTGCTGTCCGCCGGGGCCCTGGGTGACCGCTTCGGGCGCAAGGGCGCCCTGCTAGCCGGGCTGAGTGTCTTCGCGGCCGGCCTGGTGCTGGGAGGCCTCGCCGGCGGTCCGGGACAGCTGATCGCCGGACGGGCGGTCATGGGCGCCGGCGCTGCGCTGATCATGCCGGCGACCCTGTCCACCATCACCGTGGTCTTCCCGCCCGATGAGCGGCGGAGGGCGATCGCCCTGTGGGCGGGATTCGCCGGCGCCGGCGGGT
>DATABX010000411.1:0-5038 GCA_036259335.1 Actinomycetota bacterium | reverse complement strand
ATGACCACTACCTGCGGGTCGGGGCGCTCCAGACCACCCTCAGGCATCGTCGCGACCTCCTGCGCTATCAGACGTTGGCGAGCGCCTTGACCGGGACGCTGACTGCGTCCATCTCGACGTCGTCGATGACGAAGACCAGCTCACAGGCGCCGGCCTCGAGCGGGATGCGGTCACCGATGCGGTCCTCGTACGAGGTGATCGACTGCAGCCCGCGGACGAAGATCTGCATCGGCGAACCGGTGTAGACCTGCCGGCCGCCGCTGCGGATGAGAATCTGCTCGAAGTAGTACCCCTCGTTGCCCGACCAGCTTCGGTGCAGGGTGAAAGGGAGGCTGAGCGTCCCGTCCAGCAGGATGCCTTCCTCTGCCGGGTTGTCCTCCGGGACGACCTTGAATTTGACTAGTTCCAGAAGTTGAAATTGGGCCATTTACTCCTCTGTCTCTAACGGTTTGTGAGGATGATATCCGTTGGACCATGTCGAACCCTTCAACGTGATGTTCACCGCACCTGACCGGATCCCCACACGACGTAGCCGCAGGACGTGAGTTCCCTCAACCCCAGCGGCCCCCGCGCGTGCAGTTTTTGGGTCGAGATCCCGATCTCTGCACCGTAGCCAAATTGGCCTCCATCGCTGAAGCGAGTGGAGGCGTTCACAAACACGGTTCCCGAATCCACCTGTCCGGTAAACATCCGGGCGGCCTCGCGGTCGCCGGTGACGATCGCCTCGGCGTTGGAGGTGCCCCAGCGGTTCACGTGCTCGATCGCCTCCTCGATGCCCTCCACGACCCGCACCGCCAGGATCAGGTCCAGGTACTCGGTTCCCCAGTCCTGCTCGGTGGCCGGCACCGCGTCCGGCCATACCCTGCACACGGTTTGGTCGCCCCGGATCTCGACTCCTTTGCCTTTCAGCGCATCGAGGGCGCCCGGGAGCCAGCTATCGGCCAGCTCGGAGTGGACCAGCAGCGTCTCGGCTGCGTTGCACACGCTCGGTTTGGAGGTCTTGGCGTTGACGATGATTTCGGTGGCCATCTCAGGCTCCGCCGCCCGGTCGACGTAGACGTGGCAGTTGCCGTCGCCGTCGATGATGTAGGGAACGGTGGCGTTCTGCTCGATCGAGGCGATCAGCGCCGGGCCGCCCCGGGGGATGATCAGGTCGATCAGGCCCTTCAGCTGCATCAGCTCGACCGCCGACTCCCGGGAGACGTCCTCGACCAGCTGGATCGCGTGTTCGGGCAGGCCGGCCTTGGTCGCGGCCTCGACCAGGATGCCGGCGATGCAGACGTTGGTGCGCAGGGCGGCCGACGACCCGCGCAGGATCACCGCGTTGCCGGACATGATGCAGAGTCCAGCGACGTCGGCGGTCACGTTCGGCCGGGCCTCGTAGATCACCGAGACCACGCCGATGGGCCGGCGAACCTTGGTGATCTTCAGCCCGTTCGGCCGGGTCCACTCCTCGACGACCTCCCCGACCGGGTCCGGCTGCTCGGTGATGGTCCTGAGGCCCGAGCTCATGTCGGCCAGCCGGGCCGGGGTCAGGGTGAGACGGTCGACCAGCGCCTTGGTCAGCGTGCCCCGGGCCGCTTCGACGTCCTCTTCGTTCACCGCTACCAGCCGGCCGGCCTGGGCGTCCAGGGCGTCGGCCATGGCTCTCAGGGCCGCCCGGCGCACGTCGCCCGGAATCTGCGCCAGGACTGCCGCCGCCGACTTGGCCTGCTCGCCCTGTCTGCGCAGCGGGGTCTTCTCGACGACCGCGCTCACATCAACACCATCTGGTCGCGGTGGATGACCTCCCGGTTCCCCTTGGTCCCCGCGATCTCGGCCAGCAGGGCCGAGTCGTAACCCACCAGTCCTTTAGCCACCACCTCGTCGCCCACCGTGACCACCTCCACCGCATCACCCGCCTTGAAGTTGCCCTCCACCATTTTGACCCCTGCCGCCAGCAGGCTCTTTTTTCCCTCGGTGAGGGCTCGCGCAGCTCCGTCGTCGACTACGATCCGGCCCCGGGACTGCTGCGCCCAGGCGATCCACAGCTTGCGGGCCTGCAGCTTGGAGGGGTTCGGTTTGAAGTAGGTGCCGACGCTGCGGCCGGCCACCGCTTCCAGCACCACGTCTTTGCGCTGGGCGGAGGCGATGATCGCCGGCACCCCGGAGAACACCGCCATCCGCGCCGCCTCGAGCTTCGACGCCATGCCGCCGGACCCGAGGGTTGAGGTCCCGGCCGCCGCCTTCATCAGGGCCGGCGTGATCTGGTCAACGGTCTCCACCAGCTCGGCCCCCTCGGACTCCGGGTGGGAGGTGAAGACCCCGGCCACGTCCGAGAGCATCATCAGCAGGTCGGCCGACACCAGGTTGGCCACCAGGGCCGCCAGGCGGTCGTTGTCGCCGTAGCGGATCTCCTGGGTGGCCACAGTATCGTTCTCGTTGACCACCGGCACACAGCCCAGCTCGAACAGCCGGTCGATGGTGTGGCGGGCGTTCAGGTAGTGCCGGCGCTGGATCATGTCGTCCTGGGTCAGCAGGATCTGGCCGACGGTGATGCCCCTGGAGCCCAGCAGGGAGGCGTAGAGGTCGATGAGCCGGCGCTGGCCCACCGCCGCCGCCGCCTGCAGGCCCGGCATGTCCGTCGGGCGGCCCTGAAGGCCGAGGGTGTGCATCCCCGCGGCGATCGCCCCCGAGGAGACGATCACGCAGTGGATTCCCTGCAAGGTCAGCTCCGCGACCTGATCGGTAACCTTGCGGATGCGGCGGCGGTCCGGGTCGCCGTCGGGCCCGGTCAGCGAAGTGGTTCCGAGCTTGACGACCAGCCGGCGAACCTTCAACGGGAGCCCCGCCGGAACTTCATCTCCCCGTCGGTCTCGTAGGCCTCCAGGGGGGCCGAGCCCTTCGGCCACCAAGTGAACACCGAGTCGCCGATCCGCACCTCATCGCCGTGCTCGGCGCCGGCCTTGCCCAGCAGGTCCTCGACCCCCGCCCGGTCGAGCCGGTTCTGCAGGTAGGCAACCGCCTCCGAGTTGTTGAGATCGGTCATCGCGACCCAGCGCTTGACCCCGCCGCCGGTGACCCGCCAGCCGTTGCCCTCCCGTTCGACCTTGATCGGGTCGGGAGTGGTCTTGAACAGCTCGAACCCCTGGGGCCGGGAGCGGTCCCGGCGGTACTGGGCGACCAGCTCGGCCAGGCGCTTGCGCAAGGCGTGCAGGCCGGTGCCCTCGGCGGCGGAGATGACGAACGCCTCCATTCCCCGGGCATCGAAGGCGTCCTGCGCCTGCTGCGCCCGGTCCTGACCGGCGACGTCGACCTTGTTCAGGGCGACGACCACCGGCCGCTCGACCAGGTCCTGACGGAACTGCTTGAGCTCGTCGTTGATGGTTTCAAACGCCTGCAGAGGGTCGACGTCGGAGGCCAGATCGATGACGTGGACGAAGGCCGCCGAGCGCATCGCGTGGCGCAGGAACTTGATCCCCAACCCCTTGCCCTCGGCGGCGCCCTCGATCATCCCGGGCACGTCGCAGATGGTGAAGACGGCGTCCTCGTGGCCGACGACCCCGAGCGACGGCTCCAGCGTGGTGAACGGGTAGTCGGCGACCTTGGGCTTGGCTTCGGAGAGGGCCCCGACCAGCGTCGACTTGCCGGCGTTGGGCATCCCGATGATCGCGACGTCGGCGATCATCTGGAGCTCCAGCTTCAGCCACGCCTCCTCGCCGGGCTCCCCGAGCTCGCCGAAGCTGGGCGCCCGGCGGTTTTGGGCAACGAACTTGGCGTTGCCCCGGCCACCCCGGCCGCCCCTGGCGGCGACGATGCGGTCTCCGGGGGACGCCAGGTCGGCAAGCACCCGGCCGTCCTGGTCCTTGATCAGCGTCCCCGGCGGCACCTTCAGCACCAGGTCGGCGGCCGCGGCGCCGGTCCGGTTGCTCTTGCCGCCCTGGATGCCGTTCTTGGCGATCTGGTGCGGGTGGTTCTTCAGCCAGTGCAGGGAGTTGACGCCGGGGTCCGCCTCGAACACCACCGAGCCTCCGTTGCCCCCGTTGCCGCCGTCGGGGCCCCCGCGGGGCTGGTACTTCTGTTTGTGGAACGAGACGGCGCCGTCCCCTCCCTTACCGGAGGAGACGTAGATGGTGGCTTCGTCGACAAGCATCGTTACCGCCTAGAAAGAGGTTAGAAGAAGAAGTCTATGGCCGCTGCAGTGCCCTCCGCGGGAGGGACGGGGCTTAGTTGTCTTCTGGAGGGAGAACGCTGACCAGGTGACGGCCCGCGCGATGGTGGTACTTGACCTGGCCGTCGGCGGTGGCGAACAGCGTGTCGTCCTTGCCCTTGCCGACGAGGGTGCCGGGGTGGATCCGGGTCCCCCGCTGGCGCACCAGGATCGAGCCGGCGGTCACAACCTGCCCGCCGAACACCTTGACGCCCAGACGCTGGGCGTTGGAGTCCCTGCCGTTTCTCGACGCCGAGGCGCCCTTTTTATGAGCCATTGCTATCCACGCTACCAGAATCCTTCGCCTCGGACTTGGTCTCGGCCGGCTTGGATTCCGCCTTCTCGCTGCCGATCGAGGTGATCTCGATCAGCGAGTACTGCTGGCGGTGACCCGTCTTTTGGCGGTAGCCGCTCTTGTTGCGGTACTTGAAGACGGTGATCTTGTCGCCCTTCGTGTCGCCGACCACCTTGACGGCGACCTTGTAGCCGGCCAGGTTCTTGACGCCGGAGATGGTGTTGCCGTCGTCGTCGACCACCAGAAGCGGCGTGAGAGTCAGGGTGGGGTCGTCCCCCTTGATCTTGAGGTGCTCGACCTCCAGGACGTCGCCGGGGGTTACCTTGTACTGCTTACCGCCCGTCTTGATGACCGCGTACATGACTAAGACCTCTTTTTCCTTGTATCCCGGGCGCGAGCCAAACCGAAAAGGGCTCGATCAAAGCCGGATGGATCGATACAGCATACCAACCCTTACGACATGTCGTTCAGCACCACTCCGCGGCCGTCGCAGACCTCGCATTTGGTCGAGTATGCCTCCAGCAGGCCCTCGGACACCCTCTTGCGGGTCATCT
>DATABX010000410.1:0-4524 GCA_036259335.1 Actinomycetota bacterium | reverse complement strand
GTAGGTGGGGGCGGAGCAGCCCTCGACGTAGTGGACCCAGGACTCGTCCTCACAGATGATCAACGTGCGCTCGAACTGGCCCATGTTCTCCTGGTTGATCCGGAAGTAGGCCTGGAGCGGCACCTCAACCGAGACGCCCTTGGGGACCCAGATGAAGGATCCGCCGCCCTCAACACCGCAGTCTGGTCCGGCGGATCCTTCATCTGGGTCCCCAAGGGGGTCTCGGTTGAGGTGCCGCTCCAGGCCTACTTCCGGATCAACCAGGAGAACATGGGCCAGTTCGAGCGCACGTTGATCATCTGTGAGGACGAGTCCTGGGTCCACTACGTCGAGGGCTGCTCCGCCCCCACCTACTCCAGCGACTCGCTCCACTCTGCAGTGGTGGAGATCGTGGTGAAGGACAAGGCCCGCTGCCGGTACACCACCATCCAGAACTGGTCGAACAACGTCTACAACCTGGTCACCAAGCGGGCGGTTGCCCACAAGGACGCCACCATGGAGTGGATCGACGGGAACCTCGGGTCCAAGGTGACGATGAAGTACCCGGCGGTCATACTGGCCGGCGAGGGCGCCAAGGCCGAGATCCTCTCGGTCGCCTACGCCGGAACCGGAATGCACCTCGACGCCGGCGCCAAAGTCACCCACGTAGCACCCAACACTCAGTCCACCATCGTGTCCAAGTCCATCTCCAAGGACGGCGGACGTGCCGGTTACCGTGGACTGGTCCGGATCGACGACGGAGCCACCCACGCCCGCTCGACGGTCCGCTGCGACGCGCTGATCCTCGACGAGGACTCGCGATCGGACACCTACCCCTACAACGAGATCGAGGAGGAGACCGGGTCGGTCGGCCACGAGGCGACCGTATCGAAGGTCGGCGACGAGCAGCTGTTCTACCTGCAGAGTCGCGGCATCGACGAGACCGAGGCCATGAGCCTCATCGTCCGGGGCTTCATCGAGCCGATCACCAAGGAGCTGCCACTTGAGTACTCGGTTGAGCTCAACCGGCTGATCCAACTTCAGATGGAGGGGTCCATAGGCTAGGCAGGCTCTGCAGGGATTTCGGGGGCTCGGCCGGCCTCCGGCCGCCGCCCAGCCGGCCGGCAAAGGACTAACGGCGGTACGAATAGTAGTTTGGTAGGCGCGGACGTCGGCAGCCCACGTCGGATCCTGGATCGGGCACGACCCTCCACCATCAGATCCTTGTGCTGCTTTGACCGCAGGCAAGGAACACCAATGCAGGAATCGACGCGAGGTTTCCATGGGATTTACCCGCAGTGACGTAGAGGCCCTGAGCGCCTCGCTGAACGAGCCCGGCTGGGTCCTGGAGCGCCGCCTCGAGGCGTGGGGCTGGTTCGAGAAGATGGAGCTTCCCGGCGAAAAAGAGGAGCCGTGGCGCTACACCAACCTGGCCCGTCTGCGGTTCAAGCTGGACGACTTCTCACCGAACGCACGCCAGCTCACCCGCCCGGTGGTGCAGAGCTCCAACGGCTCCCGAGGGCTGTCGCCCGACCGCAGCGGACAGGGCGAGCAGATCGGCGGCACAATCACGATGACCCACCCGGACATGGAGCTCGACTCCGGCGGCGTGATCATCACCGACATCCACACGGCGATCGACCGACATCCCGAACTGGTCAAACCCCACCTGTTTGCGCAGTTCAACCCTGCCAGCCACCTTTTCAGCGCGCTCCACGGCGCATTCTTCTCCGGAGGCACATTTATCTACGTCCCGCGCGGCCGAACGCTCTCGCTGCCGGTGGAGTACGGGTGCCACATCGAGCAGCCCGGCGGGTCGGTTTTCCCGCATACCGTGATCGTCGTAGAGGAGAACTCCGAGCTGTGTTATCTCGAGCGTTTCACCTCCTCGATTAACGGGGGAGCGGCTCTGTCCGACGCCGCCGTCGAGGTCAATGCCGGTCAGGCGTCGCGGGTTTTCGTCGCCACCGTCCAGGACTACAGTCCAGGCGTATGGCACTTCCAGAACCACCGTTACCGTACCGGCCGCGACGCCAGCTTCAAGTCCCTGCTGCTCACGCTCGGCGGCAGGTTCTCCCGGACCGAGGTGACCACCGAGATCCAGGGCGAGGGCAACTCGGTCGACATGATGGGTATCTACCTCGCCGGCGAAGGCCAGCACTTCGACTTCCGGACGATGCAGGACCATGCGGCTCCGCACTCCACCTCGGACCTGCTCTACAAGGGGGCACTGAAGGGCAACGCCCGGACGGTCTACTCCGGGCAGATCCACGTCCGGCCCGAGGGGCGCGAGACCGACGCCTACCAGACCAACCGCAACCTGGTGCTCTCCGACCACGCGATGGCCAACTCCAAGCCCGAGCTCGAGATCGAGAACAACGACGTCCGCTGCAGCCACGCCGCGTCGGTCGGACAGATGGACGAGAACGAGGTGTTCTACCTGCAGAGTCGCGGCATCGACCGCTCGTCGGCCGAGCGGCTGATCGTCAAGGGCTTCCTCGAGGAGGTGCTCGGCAAGGTGGGCCGCAAGGACATCACCGGGCTGGTGGAGCAGCTGCTGGAAGAGCGGCTCTCCGAGTGAACGCCACCGACTGGGTCCGCGTGGCCAGCGTCGACGACGTGAAGCCGGGCAACGTCGTTCAGGTCGAGGTCGGCGGCGAGCCGGTCGCGCTGGCCAACACGGGCGAGGAGTTCCTGGCCACCAGCGACGTCTGCTCCCACGACTACGTGATGCTTTCCGGCGGCTGGCTGGAGGACGACGAGATCGAGTGCCCCCAGCACGGCTCGCGCTTCAACATGCGAACGGGCGAGGTGCTCAACCCACCGGCCACCCAGCCCATCGCCCCCTACCAGACCAAGGTCGAGGGGCGTGACGTGTACGTCAGACCCATGGAGACTGCCAAATGACTGAGCCACTTCTAGTAATCGAGGACCTGCACGTATCGGTTGGCGAAGGTGACGACGCCAAGGAGATCCTGCGCGGCGTCGACCTCAAGATCTTTCCCGGCGAGATCCACGCCATCATGGGACCGAACGGGTCCGGCAAGTCGACCCTCGCCAGCGCCCTGATGGGCAAGCCGGGCTACGAGGTGACCAGCGGCCGCATCCTGTACAAGGGCGAGGACCTCGCCGACCTGTCACCCGACGAGCGGGCTCGCAGGCGGATCTTCCTGGCCTTCCAGTACCCGACGGAGATCCCCGGCGTTTCGGTGGTCAACTTCCTTCGCACCGCTTACAACGCCGTTCACACCGACAACGTGCTCGGTCCCCTGGAGTTCCGCAAGTACCTTCAAACCAAGATGGACCTGTTGGAGGTGCCCAACTCGATGATCAACCGGTACGTCAACGCCGGGTTCTCCGGCGGAGAGCGCAAGCGCGCCGAGGTGCTGCAGATGGCGGTCCTGGACCCCGACCTGGCGGTGCTGGACGAGACCGACACCGGACTCGACATCGACGCCCTGAAGGAGGTCTCCGCCGGCGTCCTCAAGGTGCACAACGAGAAACGAGGCATGCTGGTGATCACCCACTACCAGAGGCTCCTAAACTACATCCAGCCCGGGTTCATCCACGTGTTGATCAGCGGCAAGATCGTCCGCTCCGGCGGCAAGGACCTGGCGCTGGACCTCGAAGCCAAGGGCTACGACCAGTTCCGGTCGGAGCTCGGCATCGGCGAGTAGCCGGTCCTTAGTCGGACCACTGCAGCAGGCGGGTAACCTCCCGGTCCAGAACCGGCTGCAGGTTCCGCTGCTGAAGCCTCGACGCAGCCTCCAGGATCGTGATGCTGTGGGTCACGACCGCGTCGGCCAGCACCTCCGCGGCATCGTCGAGCTCCTCCGGCCAACCGGCGACCATGCCGGTGTCGTTCAGCGAGTCGTGCCAGTCGTTGAGGAATGCGAGGGTGTCGAGCAGGCGCTGAATCTGCCCTTCGGTGGTCAACATGGGACCACCGGAGATCCAATGCAAGGACTGCTCCACCAGCGTACGGGGAAACAGCTCGGGAGCCAGACCCTGCGGGCTGAGGGCGGTCAGGACCTCCAGCGCCAGGTGCACGTCGCTGGGTACGCCGGTGTGGGGGCCGAGCAGGAACAGACTCAACGAGTCGAGATCGTGGAAGCGGCACGTCCGGCTGCCGACGGTGAGTACCCGGTCCTCCCCGTCGGAGCGGTGGTAGGTCAAAAGGTAGAACGTCTGCCGGGGGCCCAGCTCCACAACCGACGGCCAGATACCCGCTGCCTCGACGGCTACCTGCCAGGTTGCGGAGGAGATATCCACGAAGACTGTATCGGCAGGATTGCGCTCCCGGTTAAAGCCCGATTGGCGCCGGCCCGCATAGAGTTGGTGTCATGCAAGGCTCCGTGGACGAGGTGCTCGAGCTTGCCGACTGGCGCAGGCAGATGTTCGACCTGTACCGGCAGGTTCGCACGCTTGCCGCGGAGGATCCGGAGGCGGCCTGGCGCCTCTGGCGGTCACGCAGGGACGACCTTTTCCGCTCCCATCCGCAGTCGGCCATCCCGGCCGCCGAGCGGGAGTCGTTCCAGGGGCTCA
>DATABX010000409.1:0-1573 GCA_036259335.1 Actinomycetota bacterium | reverse complement strand
GCTTTGGCCGCCTCCCGGAGCAGGTCGACCCGCTCCAGCCGGAAGATGCCCTTCAGGATCCGGGACCGCTCGGTGGGAGTGGCCTTCAAGAACCGGTCGAACTCGCCCTGAGGCAGCGACACCGACGAGCGGAACGCTTCGAAGTCCAGGCCGACGATCTCCTCGATCCTCTCGGTCACCTGCCGGTCCCCGGTGATCGCATCCCCGACCCCGTCCAGCCGGCGGAGCACCACCTGGGAGGTGCCTTTGATTCTCAGCACCCGGACGACCTCCCAGGCGACGTCATCGGCCTCGAAGGTCAGCTGCACCCGGGCCTGCGCCTCCTGGGAGTTGATAAGGCGGGTGGTGCCGGCCTTGACGCTGGGAGTCTTTCCGTAGAGGCCGAAGATCAGCCCTTCGAGAATCGAGGACTTCCCGGAGCCGGTGGGCCCGACTATCCCGAACAGCGTGCGGGATTCGAAGGTGAAGGTCTGCGGCTTCCGGTACGACTTGAAGCCCTCCAGGGTCAGCTCAAGAGGCCGCACGCTGCACCTCCTCCTCCAGGTTTCGAACCTCGTCGAGCAGCTCGGCCGAGGGCTCCACCCCGTGCTGGCGCAGGTGGTAGCCGGCGTAGAGGTCGGCAATCCCACCGTCCATCGGCTTGGCCGCCGCCTGGTCCGAGCCGGGAAGCCGGTCGTATACCGCCTGCACCAGGACCGCGTTCGGCAGGAACTTTCGCACCTCGTCGGCCAGCCCGAAGACCGGCCCCGAGGTCTTCACCCTCACGTCCAGGTAGGCGTCGCCGAACTCGGCGGCGCGCGCTTGCAGGGCTTCCAGCTCATCTTGAACCCGGATCAGCCTGCGACCGGACCTCAGCGGAATCGTCTGGACCTTGGCGGGGGTTCCGGCCTTGACGTCGACGATCACCGCCTCCTTGGTGTGGGTCCGCTCGGAGAAGTCGAGCTGCAGCGGGCTGCCGCAGTAACGGGTGGGCACGGCGGCGCCCGGCACCTCCTGCGGCCGGTGGATGTGGCCGAGCGCGACGTAGTTGGCCCCCGGCGGAATGGACTGGGCGGTGGCGGCGTACTGCTCGCCGAGGTGGATCTTGCGCTCCCCTCCGCCGATCTCCGCCCCGTCGACGAAGTAGTGCGCCATGAGGATGCCGATGCCCGAGTCGTCGAACGCCGAGCACAAAGCCGTGCTCAGCCGCCGCACCTTGTCGGCGTACTTGTCCGCGCCCAGCACGGTACCCGGGTCCAGCTGGGCGAACCAGACCTCGGAGTCCTTGAGAACGTCGCCGATCACCACCGCCTCGTGCAGGAACGGGAACACCGCGACGCAGGCCGACTCGGCGCCGTCGCGCGACGCCACCTTCACCACCCCGCCGTCCTGCGGCCGGGCGATCTTCGGCGCCAGCAGGACTCCCCGCGGCTCCAGCAGGTTCGCGAGCACTGAGAACAGCCCGGGCGAGTCGTGGTTGCCCGGGATCGCGACCACCGTTCCCGCCGCGTCCGCCAGGCGGATCAGGGCCTCTATCACCATCTGCAGGCTGTCGAGCGGCGGCAGCGCCCGGTCCCACAGGTCGCCGGCCACC
>DATABX010000408.1:0-6245 GCA_036259335.1 Actinomycetota bacterium | reverse complement strand
AAGAACGACCCGACGAAGATTGCGGTGCCGCCGAAGGTCGGCACGAGATGGATGCCCTGCACGTCCTCCAGCGCCTCGAGCACGCCGACCGGCCGCATCGCCGCCGCCGGGGCGACCTTGACCGCAGCCATCGCCGGCATCGCCGCCGCCACCACCGCCGAGACGATGCCCACGCCGATCGCCATCGGGATCGCGTAGGCCGGCATGTTCATCTCGACCCCGACGCCCAGCCCGTTGGTGTAGAAGTCGGGGATCGACCGCACCAGCACCTGGGCCAGGACCAGGCCTACCGCGCTGCCGAAGATCGACCCGGCCAGGCCGAGCAGCGCCGCCTCCCACAACAGCCCCTTCAGCAGCGTGCGCCGGGCGCCGCCGAGGGCTCGCAGGGTGGCGATCTCCCGCCGCCGCTCCAGGGCGGCCATGCTCATCGTGTTGTAGACCAGGAAGGCACCGACGGTGACCGCGATGCTGACCCCCATCAGCATCCCGAAGCGCAGGCTGGCGGTCGACGACTGCGCCTGCCGCACCCGGCCCGAGGGCGAGTCGACGAAGGCGCCGCTGCCGGTCTTGCCCGCCAGGTCCCGCCGCAGCCCCTCCAGCGAGGCGCCGTCCTCGGCGACGACGAAGATCGAGTCCAGCCGGGGGCCCTTGCCAAGCACCTGCTGTGCCACCGGAAGCGGCGCCACCGCGAACATCCCGTCGTTGAAGTTGCCGGCCTCGCCGGTGATCACGCCGACCACCGGCACCTCGACCTCGCCGCCGGTGGAGAACACCGTCACGGTCGAACCGCGCTCGGCGCCGGTCTCCGACGCCAGCGCCTGGCCGATGAGGATCCCCGGCTCGGTCGCCAGCCGGTCGATGGTCTGTTGCTGGTCCTCGTCGACCACCGCGGTCCCCAGCTCCTGCGCCCGCTGGTCGACGCCGAGGAACAGCACCGCGTTCTTGTCGATCAGCGCCCGGGAGCGGATCATCGGAACCGCCGCCTCGACGCCCTCGGTCGCCTCGATGTCGAAGAAGAGCCGTTCGTCCAGCCCCTCGTTGGAGACCGCGGAGACCTCCAGGTCGGCGCTCCCCGCCAGGTCCTGCACGAACCCCTCGACCGACCCGGTGAGCGACCCGAGCAGCCCCAGCACCGCGACGAGCAGGCCGGCCCCGATCGCAATGCCCGAGACCGACAGCGCGGTCCGGGCCCGGTGCTCGGTGAACCGGCGGAGGTTGAGCAGCTTGAACAGGGTCACCGGGCCAGCACCCCGTCCCGCAGGCTCACCTGCTGGTCGGCCAGCGAGGCGGCCTTGGCGTCGTGGGTCACGATCACCACGGTGCGGCCCTCCTCGGTGACGATGTTGCGCAGCAGGTCGAGGACCGCCTGCCCGGAGGCGGAGTCCAGGTTGCCGGTCGGCTCGTCGGCGAGCACCAGCACCGGGTCGGCAACCAGCGCCCGGGCCACGGCCACCCGCTGCATCTCGCCGCCCGACAGCTGCGACGGTTTGTGCGCCACCCGGTTGCCCAGCCCGACCTTGGCCAGCAGCTCGACCGCCCGCGGCTCGACGTCCTTCAGCTTCTCGCCGTCCAGCAGGCGCGGCAGCGCCACGTTCTCCCACGCGGTCATCGTCGGAAGCAGGTTGAAGAACTGAAAGATGAAGCCCAGCCGGCGCCGGCGGAAGATCGTCAGCTCGGCGTCGTCCAGGTCGGCCAGGTCGTGGCCGTCGATCACCACCGACCCGCTGGTCGGGGTGTCCAGGCCCCCCATCAGGTGGAGCAGCGTCGACTTGCCCGAGCCCGACGGCCCCATCACGGAGACCAGGCGGCCCGGCTCGATATCGAAGGTGACCCCCTTGAGAGCCGGGACCCGGGCGGTGCCCAGGCTGTACTCCTTGACGAGGTCGGTTACCGAGACGAGCGCCACAAAAGCCTTCCTGCTAGGGGGCCCCGCCCGGTGTTCGGGGCGGGAATGGATCGTTATTCCACTGTAAGGCCGTTTCGTCGCCTACTGGACCGCAAAGGTGGCGGTCTCGGTGTCCTCCGGGATGAGCGCGGCGAAGGTGGTGTCCTCGAGTGTCGCGGTGGGCTCGTCGGGCAGGTCGACGAACCGGACCTCGGGCGCCCGGGCGATGTTCGCCAGGTCGGCGTGGGTCGAGCGGACGACCACCGCGAAGATCGTCGCCGGCGAGGTGGTGAGGCGCGCCAGCGCTTCCCGGTGCAGCGCGATGTCGTTGGTGTAGACCGCCTTGTAGGCCGGGTCGTCGACCCCGGCGGCGATCTCCTCCAGCACCTCGAGCTCCTCGGCCACCGTGTCCCGCATGGCGTCGGCCGCCTCGGCCAGCGACCGGCTCTCCAGCGCCACCTCCTCCGGCTTGAAGCTGCGGACCGGCACCCGGACCTGGGCGGCCAGCGGGGTCAGCTTGCGGGCGGCCAGGAAGGCCTCGACCGACTCGGCGGTCCGGTACTCCTTGAACACCACCAGCGCCAGCGTCGGGTCCCGGGGCGCCGAACGGGCCCGTTCGGTAAGAGTCGAGCGCGCCTTCTGCAGATAGGGGCCCACCGGCTCGCCGAAGGCCGGGCCGACCCGGCCGCCTCCCTCCGAGGCGGAGGGCGAGGGGTCCGGCTGGTCGGGAAGGTTGCCGGCGGCGCCGCCGATCGAGTTGCCGATCACGCTGAACAGCCCGCCGAGGAACAGCACCAGGCCGAACAAAAAGATCGTCAGTGCCGGGCGGCGCATCAGCGCTCCGACGAAGTCCTGCCACGGGCCCTGATCCTCCGGGCCGCCGGGAAGCGGAGGGGGGACGTTGGTGCCGGCTCCGCCGGTGGTCGAATCGTCCGGCCTGGACCCAGCACCCGGAACGCTCAAGGCAACGAGAACCTCGACCGGGCCGCCTGGAGAGCGGCCTCCAGGTCGGCGGGCAGCGGCTCTTCGACCCGGAGCTCGCCGCCGGTGAGCGGGTGCGGGAAGCGCAGGACCGCAGCGTGCAGGAACGGCCGGGTAAGCCCGAGCTGGCGGGCCAGGTGCTCGGCGCCTCCGCCGTAGGTGGTGTCGCCCACCACCGGGTGCGAGATGTGCGCCAGGTGGACCCGAATCTGGTGGGTTCGCCCGGTCAACAGCTCAACCTGCAGGTAGCTCACCTCCCCGAGGGCCTCCAGCACTTCGAACTCGGTAATCGACGGCTTGCCCTCCGCCCGCACCGCCATCGCCGTGGGGTTCTTGGTCGAGCGCCCCACCGGCGCCTCGATTCTGCCACGCGGCAGCGACAGCGTCCCGTGGACCAGCGCCTGGTAGGTGCGGGAGATCTGCCGGGATTTCATCAGCTTGATCAGCGCGAAGTAGGCCTCGTCGGTCTTGGCCACGATCAGCAGGCCCGAGGTGCCCTTGTCCAGCCGGTGGACGATCCCCGGGCGTTCCGGGCCGGCGGCCGGCGCGAGGGGCATCACCGCGGCCAGGGCGTCCACCAGGGTGGCGTCCCGGGTTCCGGAGGCGGCGTGGACCACCAGGCCGGCCGGCTTGGCGACCACCGCCAGGTGCTCGTCCTCGTAGCGCACCGGCACGGCGGGGACCGGGCCGATCGCCGGCCGCTCGGGCGCCCTCTCTATCTCGACCGTCTGCCCGGGCGCCAGCCGCAGCGACTTGGAGGCCGCCGCCCCGTCGACCCGCACCCGGCCCCCGGCGATCAGCCTCTGGACCTCGCTGCGGCCGAGACCGGCGGCCTCGGCTACCCAGACGTCGAGCCGGCTCCCGGAGGCGGCCTCGTCGACCTGGAGCACCGTGGTCACCGGCGCTCCTCCCGGAAGGCGCCGACCAGCATCAGGGCCACCCCGACGCAGATCGCGGCGTCGGCCAGGTTGAAGGTCGGCCAGAACGACAGGTAGAGGAAGTCGACGACGTGGCCCCGGCCGAAGCCGGGCTCCCGGAACGCCCGGTCGAGCAGGTTGCCCACTCCCCCGCCGATGACCAGCCCCAGCGCGGCCGGGGCCGCCGGGTCCCGGATCGCCCACACGGTGACTGCGATGGTGATCGCGGTGCTGGCCAGGGCGATCAGCAGGGTGGACCCCGGGAACAGGCCGAAGGCGCCTCCGGAGTTGAGGACCAGCCGCAGGTCGAAGGTATCGCCGACGACCGGGATGCGCCGGCCGCCGGACAGCGCCGAGACGGCCCAGGCCTTGGAGATCTGATCGGCGACGATCACCGCCGCTGCAATGCCGAAAAGAGCGAGCTTGGTCCGCCTGACCTGGCTTGTTGCTACCTGCGCTCCTCGGCCTTCTTGCATTCGATGCACATTAGAGCATGCGGCAGCGCCTTCAGACGCTCGGGCGAGATCGGCTTGCCGCAGACCTCGCAGATGCCGTACGAGCCCTGGGCGATCTTGTCCAGCGCCTTGGAGCTCTTCTCGAGCAGGTCCTGGACGTTGTTGGCGATCGACAGATGCTTCTCCCGCTCGAACGTGGCGGTTCCCGCCTCGGCCGGGTTCTCGTCGGAACGGATGTCGGAGGCGATCTCGGATTCGCTGGAGCTGAAGGCCTGCGCCTCGGTCTGGAGCTGGTCCAAAAGCTCGGCCCTTTGGCCGAGAAGGGCCTTCTTGATCTCTTTGAGCGCCTTGGCGTCGAACGGCATGACGTAGCCGTCGACGCTGGGAACCGCGTCGGGGGCGCCGTCGCTGTCGGAACGCGCGGGCGCAGTTTGCCTAACCTGAGTGTCTTCAGACATATCGATCCAGTCGTGGGAAATAGGGTGGGTGAGACCGCTCCGCTAGACGATCCTCCGGGAACCCTGGGAGCGGCGGAGATTAACACTTTTACTTTGGTCAGTCAAAGAGAATCGACACAATAACTACCAGACCTGCGCTGGCTTAACACTTCGATAACAAAAGGCCGTGTCGAAGGGCTTCTCAGCGCCATTCGGCCGATCGCAAGCCGGCGGGCGGCCCGGAAATCCCCGGCGTTTAGTAATCTCGAAGTGCCCCCGACAGCCGTCTAGAAAGGCGCACGTGTTTCAACAGGTCCCGTCCCGGTCCGATCTGGTCGCCGGAGAGCACGAGGTGCTCGAGTTCTGGGAGAAGTCGCAGACCTTCGAGAAGCTGCGCGCCAAGAACGCCGGCAAGCCCAGGTGGTCGTTCCTCGACGGGCCGATCACCGCCAACGGCTTGATGGGCGTCCACCACGCCTGGGGCCGCACCTACAAGGACGCCTTCCAGCGCTACTTCGCCATGGCCGGCCACGACCTGCGCTGGCAGCAGGGCTTCGACTGCCAGGGACTGTGGGTCGAGGTCCAGGTCGAGCGGGACCTCGGCTTCAAGTCGAAGCGGGACATCGAGGAGTACGGCATCGCCGAGTTCGTCCAGCGGTGCAAGGAGCGGGTGTGGAAGTACTCGGCGATCCAGACCAGCCAGTCGATCCGGCTCGGCATGTGGAGCGACTGGCCCAACTCCTACTTCACGATGTCGGACGAGAACAACTACACGATCTGGAGCTTCCTCAAGCGCTGCCACGAGCGGGGCCTGGTCTACAAGGACCTCGACGCCATGCCCTGGTGCCCCCGGTGCGGCACCGGCATCTCCGAGCAGGAGCGCAAGGAGGGCTACAAGGTGGTCGAGGACACCGCGGTCTACGTGCGGTTTCCCCTGCGGGACCGGTCCGGTGAGTCGCTGCTCATCTGGACCACCACGCCGTGGACGCTGCCGGCCAACGTCGCCGCGGCGGTCAACCCCGAGCTGACCTACGCCAAGGTGCAGGTGGTCGACGACCTGGTGTGGGTGTCGAAGGGCAGCGTCGCCAAGCTGGGCAAGGGGGCGGAGGTCGTGTCCGAGTCGCCCGGCTCCGCACTGGTCGGCTGGACCTACGACGGCCCGTTCGACGAGCTGCCGGCCGCCGGCAAGGCGGTCGAAGCCCACCGGGTGATCGCCTGGGACGAGGTCGCCGACACCGAAGGCACCGGCATCGTCCACATCGCCCCGGGCTGCGGCAAGGAGGACTTCGACCTGGGCAAGAAGGAATCCCTGCCGATCGTCATGCCCATCGACGAGTCGGGCGTCTACTTCGACGGCTTTGAGTTCCTCACCGGCCGGAAGGCTTCCGAGGTGGCCGACGACGTGATCGGCAACCTCAAGCAAAAGGGTGTCCTGTTCAAAAAGGAGCGTTACAAGCACGACTACCCCCACTGCTGGCGGTGCGGCACTCCCCTGCTGTTCCGGGCGGTGGACGAGTGGTACATCGACATGGGGTGGCGGGACGAGATCAAGGCCAACGTCCGCGAAGCG
>DATABX010000407.1:0-4425 GCA_036259335.1 Actinomycetota bacterium | reverse complement strand
GGTTGATCAACGCAAGCGACACCGGCGGGTACCAGGAGCTGTTCGAGAGCCTCAAAGCCAAACCGCCGGTCCGCAAGGCGGCACCCGAAGACAAGAAGGCAAAGTGAGTCAGGACATCGAGTTCGACCCGGCGGACAGCTTCACCACCGGCGCGATCGGCCAACCCGGGCGGCGGGTCTTCATGCTCCAGGCCAGTCAGGGCACCCGGCTGTACAGCTGGGTGCTGGAAAAGGAGCAGGTGGTGGCGATGGCCCGGGCCAGCTACGAGCTGCTCTCCCAGATCGGCGAGCACGAGATGACCAAGGAGCTGCTAGGCAAGGGCCCTCTCGGCGCCTCCACGCCCGAGTTCGACCAGGCGATGGCCCTGAAGCCCGATCAGCCGGCATTCCGGATCGACGGCGACACGATCACCATGCGCTACGACGATGCCCGCAACAGAATCGAGCTCTCGTTCCGCGAGATGACCGAGTCCGAGCCGGAGCTACCGGCTTCGGTGAGCCTGTGGATCACGCCTCGTCAACTGGCGGCGTTCGGCATCCAGGGAATGAAGGTCGTCGCCCAGGGCCGGCCGACCTGCCCCCTCTGCGGGCACCCCATGGAACCGGACGGACACGTGTGCCCGGCGTCCAACGGGCACAACCCCAGGGCCCGCTAGACGGACTTGGTCCCCGCCGGGCTCGCCGAGGCGGAGCTTGAGATCCTGGGGCTGCTCCCCGCCTCCTCCAACTACACCTTCCTCTGCCGGCTGGACGACGACGAGGGTACGTTGGTCGTCTACAAACCCCGCAAGGGGGAGACGCCGCTGTGGGACTTTCCAACCGGCACCCTCTGCCAGCGGGAGACCGCGGCCTACCTGATATCCGAAGCGGCCGGATGGGGCCACGTCCCGCCTACGGTCCTGCGGGAAGGGCCTCTCGGGCCCGGGATGGTCCAGCGGTTCGTGGAACACGACCCGGCCCGCCACGCCTTCAACCTGGCCCCCGAGCACGAAGCCGCTCTCAAGCAGATCGCCGTGTTCGACCTGGTCGTCAACAACGCCGACCGGAAGGCGGGCCACGTCCTTGCCGACACCGACGGCCGGCTCTGGGCGGTGGACCACGGCCTGTGCTTCCACACCGAGCCGAAGCTGAGAACCGTGCTGTGGGACTACGTCGGAGACCCGATGCCGGCGGGCGACCTGGAGGCGGTGGGGCGGCTCTCGGCTGCCCTGTCCGGCGAGCTGGGCGACCGGCTGAAGGAGCTGCTGCTCCCGGACGAGATCGTTACCCTCGGCCTGCGCGCCGAGCTGGTGCTGCAGTCGAAGGTCTTCCCGCCGCCCGGCCCCGGCCGGCCCTACCCGTGGCCGCCGATCTGACGGCCGGCGCAGGTGTTTTGCAGCTGTTTTTTCACGACCTATCATGGCGGCAGCCCAACTACAGGAGGAGCATGCCGACCGCAGCATCAGCCCGCAAGCTGCGCCGGCGCCTCGCGCTGACCACTTTGGTGGCCTTTCTGGCCGTTTTCGGCCTGGCCGCGCCGGCCGCGGCGGCCGACCTGCGGACCGGTGACCGCATTGAGGTGACCGGACCCATCGACGACGACGTCTACGCCGCCGGGCAGGACATCCGGGTTGCGGGGGCGGTGGTGGGCGACGTGTTCGCCGCGGCCAGGACGGTCCGCGTCCCCGGTACCGCCGGCGGCTCGCTCAACGCCGTCGCGCAGACGGTCCAGCTCTCCGGTCTGGTAGCCGGCTCGATACGGGCGGCCGGCCAGGCGGTAGAGCTCGACGGAGAGGTGGGCGGCGACGCCGTGGTGGCGGCGCAGGACGTGGTGCTCGGCCTTCAGGGGGTGGTCGGCCGGGATCTGGTGGTTCAGGCCGGCGAGGTTGACCTGCAGGGGCGGGTGGCCGGGCGACTGACCGGCAGCGTCGGGGAGCTCACCATCTCGGGTACGGCCGCCGGCGTTGACGTGACGGCGGAGCGAGTGACGCTCGCCGAGGGCGCTCGAATCGACGGGGACCTGGTCTACACTTCGGCCACCCGGGCCGACATCGCGGACGGGGCGGTGGTGACCGGGAGGGTGGTCCAGCGCCGGCCTCCGGCCGAACCGGCGTCGAGCGGCAACGCGGTTCGCATTCTGTTGTCCGCGGTGGGCGCCGCGCTGCTGGGACTGGCGGCGCTCTGGCTGCTGCCTCCGTTCCTTCCGGCGGCGTCCCGGGTGCTGCGGAAGTCACCCGGGGCGACCCTCGGCTGGGCCCTGGCGGGCCTGGTTGTGATCCCGATAGCTCTGATCGCGGTGCTGCTTGCGGTTGCCTTCACCGGCGTGGGCGGCCTGTTGGTGCTCGCCCTCGGGCTTGGCTACGCCGGGCTGCTGGTCTTCGCCAAGGTGGTGGTGGGCTTTACATTGGGGAGCCTCGTTCTGCGCCGCCCGGAGCTCGAGCCGACGGCGGACTTCGGCAAGGCCTTCCTGGCCGTGGTGGCCGGGGTGGCGATCCTTAGTATCGTTTCGGCAATCCCGGTAGTGGGAGGGATCATCGTCGGCGCTGCCGGGCTCGCCGGTTTCGGCGCCGCCCTGAGCGCCTACCTCCGTTGGCGCCGGACCGCCAGCTCGCCGAG
Organism: Actinomycetota bacterium; assembly: GCA_036259335.1. Taxonomy (GTDB): domain Bacteria; phylum Actinomycetota; class CADDZG01; order JAHWKV01; family JAHWKV01; genus JAJCYE01. The sequence continues at coordinate 1,831 of DATABX010000407.1, read as the reverse complement.
CTTTACCGGCTAGTAGAAATTTGGACCCGAAAAAAAGGAGCACCATGACCGACGCACGCCGCACCCGCTCAGTCGGGGAGATCATGAGCCGCCCGGTGGTGACCGCCGACCCCTCGCAGTCGGTCCAGGAGGCCGCCCAGCTGATGCAGGAGGAGGGCGTCGGCTCGGTGGTGGTCGTCCTCGGCGGCCGGCCGATTGGCATCCTGACCGAGCGGGACCTGGTCCGGTTTGCCTCGGCCGGTCCGGCCGCCCTGGGCGCCCGAGTGGTCGACTGGATGGCCCCCAACCCGGAGACGGTTTCGCCGGATGCCGAGATCGACTCGGCACTGAACCTTCTGGGCGAGCGGGGGTTCCGCCACGTCCCGGTGGTGGAGGACGGCCGGCTGGTCGGAGTCGTCTCCATGCGCGACCTGATGAAGATTGCCGAGATCCGGGCCTTCGGAACGCCGGCGATCGAGGTTCCCAAAGGATTGAAGGGGGTGGTGGTTGCCGAGACCCAGGTCGGCGACGTCCGAGGGGCCGAGGGCTTCTACCACTACCGCCAGTACAGCGCGATCGACCTGGCGCAGCAGTGCACGCTGGAGGAGGTGTGGCACCTGCTCTACGAGGGCCGGCTGCCGAACCGGGATGAGCTTGCCGAGTTCACCGCCAAGGTCCGGCGTCTTCGGGTGATCCCGGACGACCTGAAAGCGGTCCTTCCGTCGATCGCCCGGATGGGAACCGAGTTCGTCCCGCTCGAGGCGCTGCGTTCGGCTATCTCACTGCTGTGCTCGGCGTGGGGGTTCCGCCCCTGGCTGGACCTCGGGCAGGGGGTCCTCAAGGAGCAGGCACTGCGCGTCTGCGCGGTCGTGCCGACCCTCATCATGGCCCTGCACCGGCTGAACCGCGGTGAAGAGCCGGTCGACCCCCACCCCGACCTCGGGTACGCCGCCAACTACCTCTACATGCGCCTCGGAACCGAACCGTCGGAGCCGCACGCGCGGGCGATCGAGCAGTATCTGACCAGCACCATCGACCACGGGTTCAACGCCTCGACCTTCACCGCCCGGGTGGTCACCTCCACCGGCGCCGACCTGGGGGCCGCGGTGGTCGCAGCGCTGGGGTCCCTCTCGGGTCCCCTCCACGGAGGCGCACCGAGCCGGGCACTGGAGATGCTGGACGCAATCCAGCGTCCGGAGGACGCCGACGAGTGGATCCGCTCGGCCGTGCAGCAGGGCCGCCGGATCATGGGTTTCGGTCACCCGGTGTACAAGACCGACGACCCGCGCTCTCAAATGCTCCGGGGTATCGCCGAGGGCCTGGACGGGCCGCGAGTCGAGTTCGCCAAGTACATCGAATCCCGGGTGGTGGAGATTCTGAAGGAGCTGAAGCCGGGCCGCCAGCTATACGCCAACGTCGAGTTCTACGCCTCGATCGTCATGGAGAGCGTCGGACTGCCGCCCGACCTGTTCACCCCCACCTTCGCCTGCAGCCGGGCAATCGGCTGGACCGCCCACATACTGGAGCAGGCGGCCGACAACCGCATCATCCGTCCGAGCGGGCGCTACATCGGGGCGGCACCGCCGCACCCGGTCCCCCCGCTGGACCAGAGGTAGCCCCGGCCAGGAGGAGGGCCCATGGCCACCGATATGCCGGAGCTGCTGGGAAACCGGTTCCGGATCGACCGGCTGATCGCCGAAGGCGGAATGGCGCGGGTCTACGAAGGGACCGACACGGTCCTCGGGCGGGTGGTCGCCGTCAAGGTCCTGTCGGCTTCGCTGGCGGGGGACCCCTCGTTCGTCGCGCGATTCCAGAGGGAGGCCAGGGCGGTCGCATCCCTGAACCACCCGAA
>DATABX010000406.1:0-11525 GCA_036259335.1 Actinomycetota bacterium | reverse complement strand
GTGCCATCGTGACCCCGGTCGGGGTGAACCACACCGAGCCTCCGGCCCCCTGCAGATAGAACGAGACCTGCGGGTCGGCCTGGCCGGCGTTGGGCAGGAACGTAAGAGGCAGCGAGCTGAGGGACTGCGACACGGCGGGGCCGCGCAAACCCGCCGGAGCGTCGGCTCCGGAGAGGGAGCTGGGGGTCGGCAAGGGGTTGGTGAGCATCAGTGCGGTGAGAAGGGAAGCGGCCAGAAGTGCGAAAGTCTTGGCGGCCGGGACCCGAGCCGGCCTCAACGAGGTCGTAGTCAATGCTCGTTCCTCCAAGTCGTCTGCGCACCGGCCTCGACGGAGCGTAGAACCAACCCCCGTTTCAGGGACATTTCAGGATGAACCCCGCCGGTCGGTGTGTCAACGCGTTCGATTTGCGGGCTTTAGCCGGCGCGCAATTAGGATGGAACCCATGGGCCCGCTGCTCCAGCCTGCAACCGAGCCGCTGGCTCCCGACCCGGACAAGGTCCGGATCATCCGCAAGGCCACCGAGATCGACCGTCAGGCGATCGATGCACCGCTCTACTCGCTGAGGATCCTGCGTCTCGCCGTGCGGCGCCAGTTCCTACCGTACTACTGGGGCCGGCCACCAGCGTGGAAGGTGGGCGTCAGGTCCTTCAACCGCAAGCGGATGCTTCCCACCTTTTTGAGTCTGGGAGCATCCCGTTCCGGAACCACGCTCCTGGCCGACTACATCATGCAGCACCCCTGCGTGGTGCTCCCGCTGGCGAAGGAGTTTGCGGTCGGCGCCTACCCAACCTACGCTCAGCTCTACGCCCAGTTTCCCAGCCTCAAGCAGAGGAACGAGGTGCTGGACCGTTACGGCACTGCGATCACCGGCTACTGCACCCCGGTTGTCCCCAACCTGCTGTTTCCACAGCTGCTCTCGTCGATCGCTTCGGAGCTCGACCTCAGGTTCGTGCTGATCCTGCGCAACCCGGTGGACCGCACGTTCGCCCAGTGGAGGTGGGAGCGGCACGTCTCCCGCCGAGCGGAGGACGACCCCATCTGGAAGGGGGTGCCCGACTTCGACGAGATGATGCGCATCGAGGTTGAGGCGGCCCGTTCTTTTGCGGCCAGCGGCGGCCCGATCCTGAGCGGCGCACGGGTCGGGGGCTACGTTCAAAACAGCATCTACCTGCCGTTCCTCAAGATGTTGAACCAGTTCTGGGACCGGGACCGCATCCTGGTGATCAACGCCGACGACTTCTTCGGCGACCCGCCGGCGGTTGCGCGACGCGTCTACGACTTCCTGGACCTGCCGGCGTACGACCCGGTGGAGCTGCCGGTCCGCAACGCCGGCCCCCCGGGCAAGATCAAGCCCGAGACCCGGGACATGCTTCAGGAGTTCTTCGAGCCGCTGAACCGGGAGCTGTTCGACTTCCTGGGCGAGGACTTCGGCTGGCGTTGAGCGCCTTCCTACTCGGTCCCGGGCCGCTCAGCGGCCGCCTCGATGTCCCGCTCCCACCCCGGCAGCGCAGCCGAACCGGGGCCTGACTCCTCCCAGGGCGAGGCGAAGTCCGGCAGAATGGGCGCCGGCCGCTCGGCCGGCCACCGGAGGACCTTCACCGGCGGTTTCCCCGCGGCATCCGGCTCGACGAACTGCAGGCGGGCCAGCTCGGCGTACAGCCCGTTGTCGCGCATCAGCTGGTCGTGGGTCCCGTCCCCGACGATCCTCCCCCGGTCCAGAACCAGAATCCGGTCGGCCATCCTCACGGTCGCCAGCCGGTGGGCGATGACCAGCGAAGTGCGGTTGGAGGTGGCCGCCTCGATCGCCTGCTGGATCGTCCGCTCGCTCGCCGAGTCCAGGGCCGAGGTAGCCTCGTCGAGCAGCAGGATGCCCGCGGGGTCGCGAAGCAGCGCCCTTGCAATGGCCAGGCGCTGCCGCTGACCACCGGAAAGCCGCAAGCCTCTTTCGCCCAGCGGGGTGGCGAAACCCTGGGGCAGCGAGCCGGCGAACTCGGTGACCGCCGCCGCCTCGGCCGCCTCCCAGACCTCGTCGTCGGTGGCGTCCGGACGCCCGTAGCGGATGTTCTCAGCCACGGTGGCGTTGAAGATCGCGGGATCCTGCGACACCAGCCCCATCCGGCCCCGCACGGTCCGGGGGTGGAGGGCTCTCAGGTCCACGCCGTCGAGCAGCACCTGGCCCTGTTGCGGGTCGTAGAAGCGCAGCAGAAGGTTGAACACGGTGCTCTTGCCCCCTCCGGAGGGCCCGACCAGGGCGACCGTCTGCCCGGGTTCGACCTCCAGCGTGAACTCCTTGAGGGCCGGGGTCTCCGGCCGGGTCGGGTAGTGGAAGGTGACGTTGCGGAAGCTGATCCGGCCCCGGGCGTCATCCGGAAGCGAAACCGGTTCGGCGGGCGGGACGATCTCGGGCACCTCGTCCAGCAGCGCCTTCAGCCGCTCGCCGGCGCCGGCCGCCCGCTGCAGCTGGGCCCAGAAAGCAGTCAGAGACCCGAAAGATGTCGCCGCCAGCAGGGCGTAGATCAAAAAGGCGGTCATCTCGCCCGCAGTCATCTGCCCCGATCCGAGGTCCCGGGCACCGGTCCACAGCACCACCGCGATCAGCGCGAAGATCAGCATCACCGTGGTTGTCGACAGCAGAGCCTCGGCGCGGAACCGCCGGCGGGCGGCGCCGAAGGCCGCCTCTACCCGTTCGGCCACCCGCTGCCGGTCGATCGCCTCGTGATTGAACGCCTGGACCGTAGTGATTGCGGACAGGCTCTCGCCTGCCACCGAGTTGACCTCGGCGATCTCGTCCTGCGACGCCCGCGACAGCCGCCGCACGTGCTTGCCCAGGGCAAACGCCGGAAGTACCAGCACCGGCACTGCCGCGAGAGCTACCGCGGCCAGCTTCGGGCTGGTGACGACCATCAGGGCGGCACTTCCGAGCAGCAGCACTAGGCTTTGGAGGCCCGAGGGTGCGGTCGATACCACCAGCGTCTGCAGTACCGAGGTGTCGGCGACCAGGCGCGAGAGTACCTCGTTGGTCTTGGTGCGGTCGAAGAAGCTTGGGCTGAGGCCGACGACGTGGGAGAAGACCTTGGTGCGGGCGTCGGCCGCTACCCGCTCGCCGAGCCAGGAGACCAGATTCTCCCGGCAGTAGGTGGCGGCGGCGAAAACCACCCCGACTGCCACCAGTGCCAGAAGGAGCGAGTTGTCCCCGGCCGATAGGTCGCCGTCGACGACGTTGCGGACCGCGAGCCCTACGGCTAGCTGGGCCGCGGCGGCCACCAGGAGGGCCACCAGGGTTGCCAGGACGGCCTTGCGGTAGGGGCGCAGCCAGGCGAGGGCACCCAGCGCCTGATGCGGCTCCCGTGCTGCCCGGTCAGAGATGGGAGCTCACCTCGGTGCAGGGTCAGCCGTTGCCCTGCTCCTCCATCTTGTTGCGTAGGCTGAGCGGCCGCATGTCGGTCCAGGTCTCCTCGATGTAGGCGAGGCACTCCTCTTTGGTCCCGGTCTTGCCGGCATCGCGCCAGCCGAGGGCGTTCTCCCGGTCCGCCGGCCAGATCGAGTACTGCTCCTCGTGGTTGACCACTACCTTCATCCGGCCGTCCTGCCAATCGGTGCGTTCGGCGCTCATATCGGTCTCCGTGGTTGTGCCGCTGCTCAGCAAAGTGTATCGACCGGCGGTGTGGCCTCAGGAAATTGTCGCGCCCGGGCCGCCGGATGTGCGCATACTCGGCTGCGGGGTAAGAATGGGGCATGCCTTCCCTCCCGGATGCCCCGACGATTCGCGATGTGTCCCTCGGCATCCACCCGAGGATGTTGACCTGGCCCAGTGACCCCGGCGTGAGCATAGCTCCGGCCAGCCGGATCTCGGCCGGTAAGTCGGCCAATGTGTCGGAGCTGCACTGCGGGACGCACACCGGGACCCACATCGACCCCCCGCTTCACTTCATCGAGAACGGGACTCCGGTCGACCGGCTGGACCTGGACGCCCTGATCGGCCCGGCGGTCGTCGCCGACCTGACCCGGGTGGAGTACGACATCGGCCCGGCGGAGCTCGACTCTTTGAACCTGGGGCCCGGGGTCGAGCGCCTGCTGTTCCACACCCGCAACTCCGAGCACTGGCGCCACGACAGCCCCGAGTTCACCGAGGACTACGTTGCGGTGACCGCCGACGGAGCCCGATGGCTGGTGGACCACGGCATCCGGCTCGTCGGGATCGACTATCTGTCGGTGGAGCACCGGCGCACGCCCGGCCACCCGACGCATATGACCCTGCTCGGTGCCGGGGTGGTGATCGTGGAGGGGTTGAACCTGGACGGCGTTCCGGCGGGGGACTACACGCTGCTTTGCCTGCCGATCAAGCTGGTCGACGGAGACGGAGGGCCGGCCCGGGCGCTTTTGCTCTCCTAGTCGCCGATCGAGCGGGGGACGAACTGGAACTCACGCTCGAGCCCGGTCAGGGCGAAGAGCCGGTGAACCTTGCTCGGGGCCCGGATGAGGGTTACGCGGCCGCCGCGGGAGCGGGCTCGCCGGTCGGCTTCGACCAGCTGGTGGAGGCCGGCGCAGTCGATGAACTCCAGGCGTGAAAGGTCGATCACTACATCGGTGGAGCCGGTCTCTGCCTGTCGCAGCTTGTTGTGGAGGTCGCCGGCGCTGTACACGTCCAGCTCTCCCTCGAGGCCGACGGTCAGGGTTCCGTCGTCCGACCTTCGGGACGTGACGTTTAGGATGCCGAAATTTCCGGTCGTGCTGGGAGTTGGTCCGGGTGTTTCGTGTACTGCCTTTTCCGAGAGCATTTCGCCCTAGCAGTACCCCGATTTGCCCCTTTCTAAGAGCTCGCCGTGAGGATCCGGACCGGATTTCTCAGCCCGAGGTCGGGTTCAGATCGCGCCGTGCCTCCGGCTCCACGCCCGCGAGCGGCTGCACCGGACGGCGGCCTCGGTCGACCCTCCACAGGCTGAACGCCGCGGTCGACGCGATCAGCCACGCAAGCCCGAGAATGAAGCCGCCGGCGACGTCGCTGACGTAGTGCACGCCGAGTCCGAGCCGGGAGGCGCCGATGAGGGCGACCAGACCCACGACCCCCCCGAGCGCCCACCTCCGGTAACGCCGGGGGACGAGCGGCAGGAACACCAGCAGCAGGGCGCCGTAGGCGATCGTAGAGCTCATGGCGTGGCCGGAAGGAAAGCTCATGCCCTCCTGGTGAAGGATCGCCGCCGGGTCCCGGAAGGTAGGCCGGGGCCGGCTGACTGCGATCTTCACCACCCGGTTCAGCACCGCACCGCCGAGGGTGGAGGCCAGGAGGAACGCCACCAGCCGGGGGCGCCGGCGGACCCACAGGTACATCGACACCCCGCCGATCAGGATCCAGAACCAAACCGGGTGACCCAGCAGGCTGATGCCGTTCAGCACCGTCGAAAGCCACGGCGTTCCGGCCTTCAGCTCGAACAGCTTCTCGGAGGCGGCCATGTCGAACTCGACGACGTCGTCGTCGCTGGTGATCTCCACCACCAGCCAGGCGAACGGTATCGCCACCAGGCTGACCGCGACCAGAAACAGCGTCAGCCTCAACCCGTAGCGGGCGCCCGGGTCCAGCCGGCGGCGAGCGACCTCGGGAAGCAGTCCGGACATTGCCGGTGCTTTGCCCGGGAGTGTCCCAAGGTAAACCCGAGCCTCGCGGTGGACCTAACGGGATTCCCGGCAGGCACCGGTTAGGGTGTTCGCACCATGGACGACGATTCGGCGATCACCACGAAGGATCTCTGGCTCGAACGTCTGGCTGCCGCCCTGTTTTTCACCCAGATCGTCCACCTCATCTGGATGAGCACCTATGTGATCCCCATCCAGCTCGGCGGCTCGCCGATCTGGAGCCCCCCGGAGGCGCCGCTGGCACTGGCCGACTACCTGGAGCTCCCGGCGATCGCCTCCACCTCCATCCTCTACATCCGCAACCGCAGCTGGAAGATGCTCTTTTTGGTCAACGTCCAGCTGTTCCACATCTTCTGGATCACCGACGAGTTCGTGCTGGACCGGGGCACACTCGTGCCCGTCCTGGCGTGGATCGCCATCCTCATCGACTACCTGGAGCTCCCGGTGATCGTCGACACCATCCGCCGGGCCGCCCGGGGGCTGATGGGCCGCCCGGCGCCGGAGCGAACCTAGCCGGCCGGCCCCCGCAGAAGGAACTTCTTGATGCAGTGAACCGCGCCCAGGTTCTGGGTGAAGATGTTGAAGTCGCCCAGCAGGTGAACCTCGAAGCCGAGCCCCTCCCAGATCCGTCGGTTGGCCTCGTCGGTGGCCGCGAGCTCCTCCCAAGGGCCGTGGCCGTAGGTCGGCAGCCAGACCTGGCGGCTATCCCCGTCGATCTCCACCAGCAGGTTGTTCGAGGTGGGGAAGTACCACTCCCTGACCCGCTCCTGCGGGTAGTCGACGTAGGTGATCGGCAGCGGGTTGCGGAGGACTTCGAACCCCTCGGCGGCGAGGCGGGAGGCCAGGTCGTCGAACACCTCGTGCATCGCGTAGCGGGAGGCGGGGCGCCCGAGGATCCGGTCGGCCTCGGTCGGCGACCCTACCAGCAGGCGGTAGCGCCCGTCGGGCCCCCGGCCGGCCAGCGAGATCAGCATGTCGATGTGAAAGATCGGCTGGCGGACGCCGGTGCCGAGGTAGCGGCGCTCGGTCCACCGCTGGCCGTTTACCGTGATCGGCCCCTCCTCCTGCTGCGGCACCGGCAGCCGGGTCCCCGGGAAGAACAGCGCGCGTTCCTCGCCGAACGTCCGCCGGAACAGGCCGGAGATGTACTCGAACGGGTCTTCACCGGGCGGAATCGACACCGCTCCGGAGGTCAGGAACGTCTCGAGAGTCTCGTTGAGGTAGTCGACCCCGAGCAGCACGAAGTCGTCGCCGATCAGCACGTTGCCGCCCTGGAAGTACAGCGGCGACTGGGTGCTCTGGAACGGGCTGGCCTGAGCGACCCGCTCGGCGATCAGCGCATCCCCGGTCCGGTTGAAGGTGAACGGCTCGACCAGGTAGGTGGCCGCCGACGCCGGGTCGGTGTCGGTCACCACGACGTAGGGGTCCTCGGCCCAGACGGTGAAGTTCAAGAACTCGGGGGCGACGACAAGATTGGTGGTGGCGCCGGCCCGTTGCTCGGCGACCACCCTGCGCAGGTCGGACTCCACCTGCGGGTGGACGAAGATCGTGAGCTCGGTGCGTTGGGGCAGCTTGGCCAGCAGGTCGGCGTACACCGACTCGTAGCTCAACTCGCCCTGCAGGTAGGCGGGGTAGGTCAGCAGCAGGTGGTCGATCGAGCCGTGGGCGGTCGAGACGATGCGGGGCTTCACCGGTTCGGGAGGAGCCACCCGGAAGGCTCGGGAGGCCACGGCGGCCGCGTTGCGGTTCGCCGGGTCGAGCTTCGGGAGGTAGCGCTTGGGAAGGCTACGGCCGGCCGGAACCGGGTTGGCCCGGAGCGGCAGTTCCTCGTCGGCCACCGGCTAGCCGGTCCGGCAAAGCAGCGAGGCCGGCACCTCGGGGCGGTTCAGATCCACCCGGGTGCCGGGTGCGGCCGGCAGGACGAGCTCGGTGCGATCGGTCCGGCGGCCCCGGAAGAACACGATGACCGGCGGTACCGGGAAGACGGCGCCGAGTGCCACGGATATCCCGACCGCCAGGGTCAGGACGAAAGCCTTGAGGGTCTTGCTGAGAACGCCCACCCTCCAATGATAGGCCGGGTCCCAGGTCGCTCTACGAAACCGTCTGCTCCGGGCGGTTGATCAAAAAGGTCGCCGAGGTGTTGAAGTACTGGATCATCTCCGCCTCGTCGTCCGGGCTCAGGCCCCCGGCCTTCACCGCCGCCTCCATGTGCCGGAACCAGGCGTCCCGCTCGGCCCAGCCGATGCTGAAGTTCACGTGGCGCATCCTGAGGCGCGGATGGCCCCGGCGGGCGCTGTAGTCGCCCGGGCCGCCCCAGTACTGGATGAGGAAAGAAGTCAGGTGCTCGCGCGGGGGTTTTAGATCAGGCGGGTATAGAGGCCGCAGGACCGGGTCTTCGGCGACGGCGTCGTAGAAGCGGTCGACCAGGGCCTCGAACCAGGGGCTGCCGCCGGCACGTTCGTAAAGAGTGCTCACGGAAAAATAGTATGTCGTTCCAGCGAGAAGGGAGTGCCGGATGAAGTTCCGCAGTGGCGCCAGGCTCGACACGTCGCAGGTCTCCGACCGGCGCGGGATGGGCAGCCCGATGGGGATCGGGGTCGGGGGCGGAGGGATCATCGGCATCATCTACCTGCTGGTGACGCTGCTGGGCAACGGCGGAGGTGGTGGCACCCTGCCGGCCATCGGGGGCTCCAACGGGGACCTCAGCCAGGAGTGCCGGACCGGCGCCGACGCCAACCAGAGCCAGGACTGCCGGATCGTCGGGGTGATCAACAGCCTGCAGGAGTTCTGGAGCAGCTCGCTCGACGGCTACCAGCAGGCAGACACCGTCTTCTTCGAAGGCGGGGTGCAGACCGGGTGCGGCGCCGCCAGCTCCAGCGTCGGGCCGTTCTACTGCCCGGCCGACCGGCAGGTCTACATCGACCTGGGGTTCTACGACGATCTACGGAACCGCTTCGGCGCCCAGGGCGGGCCGTTTGCCGAGGCCTACGTGATCGCCCACGAGTACGGCCACCACGTCGAGAACCTGCTGGGATACCTGGAGCGCGGCCGCGACGGGCAGACCGGCCCGCAGAGCGGAGCGGTGCGGGTCGAGCTGATGGCCGACTGCCTGGCCGGTCTGTGGGCCGGCAACGCCCTGGAGACCGGGTTCATCGAGGAGCTGACCGACGCCGACATCCGGGACGGCATGGACGCCGCGGCGGCGGTGGGAGACGACCGTATCCAACAGCAGGTCCAGGGCCAGGTCAGCCCCGAGACGTTCACGCACGGCTCGGCCGCACAGCGCCAGGAGTGGTTTGCCCGGGGCCTGGAAGCCGGCAGCTTCTCGGCGTGCGACACGTTCGCCGTCCGGAGCGTCTAGGGGCGGCGAGTTTAGTCTCGCCACCCAGCTGGTAACTAACAAACTGCCGTCCAGTGGCTGCCGACGTCTCTAGCGAGGAGCCTTATGGGAACCAACCAGTACCACGAGCCTCCGGAGGAGCTGTCCCCGGAAGTGCGCACCTTCGCCCGGATGAGCACCTCGCTCATCGAGGAGGTGGAGGCGATCGGTTGGTACCAGCAGCGCATCTCGGTCGAGCCGGACGCCCAGGCCCGGGCAATCATGGAAGACGCGCAGAAGGAGGAGTTCAAGCACTTCTCCATGGACCTGGAGTTCCTGCTGCGGCGGACGCCGCTGTGGCGGGAGATCGCCCAGCGGACTTTGTTCACCGAGGGCGACATCGTCTCGCTCGGCACCGAGGCGGAGGAGACCGCCGGCGACGAGGAGGAGCCGGGCGAGCCCGGACCCGGAGGGATCCCGGAAACCGGCTCGCTGGGCATCGGCAGCCTGCGCGAAGGGGGTGGCGAGTGAACCACCTGCTGAGGCCGCTTGCGCCGATCACCTCGTCGGCGTGGAAGCTGATCGACCAGGAGGCGCAGGACCAGCTCAAGGTCGCCCTCGCCGCCCGTCATCTCGTGGACTTCGCCGGCCCCCACGGGTGGGAGCACTCGGCGATCAACCTCGGCCGGACCAAGCAGGTCGGCGCCTCACCGGGCGCCGGGGTCTCGGCGCTCTCGCGCAGGGTCCTGCCGATGACCGAGCTCCGCGCCGACTTCGCCCTGTCCCGTTCCGAGCTCGCCGACGTCGACCGCGGGGCAGATGAGATCGACCTTGCGCCCCTGATCGACGCCGCGAGGCGCATCGCCCTGGCCGAGAACGTGGCGGTCTTCCACGGATTTCCGGATGCCGGCGTGGAGGGGATCGTCGAGCAGTCGCCCCACCCGGCAATCGGTCTGGGTGACGACTTCGAAAGCTACCCCAGCGACGTGGCCCGGGCGGTCGAGCGCCTGCGCCGCGAGGGCATCGGCGGCCCCTACGGCCTGGCTCTGGGCCCGGAGGGCTACACCGGGGTGGTCGAGAGCACCCAGCACGGCGGGTACCCGGTGTTCGACCACCTGCGCCGGATCCTCGGCGGCCCGATCGTCTGGGCGCCCGGCGTCTCAGGAGCGGTCGTGGTGAGCTTGCGGGGCGGGGACTTCAAGTTCGACTCGGGGATGGACTTCTCCATCGGCTACGACTTCAGCGACGCCGAGTTCGTCCACCTGTACTTCCAGGAGAGCTTCGCCTTCCGGGTGGTCACCTCCGAAGCGGCGGTGGCGCTGGTCTCCTGATCTTGAGCAGTACCTGTAAGCCATACTTGACTCGCCATGGCACCCAGCGTCGTAACCCAAGGCCTTAGCCGCACGTTCGGCGACAAAGTCGCGGTCGACCACCTCGACCTCAGCGTCGAGACCGGTGAGATCCACGGCCTGCTCGGACCGAACGGCGCCGGCAAGACCACCACCATCCGGATGTTGACCACCCTGCTGGTCCCGACCTCCGGGTCCGCCACCGTCTGCGGCTACGATGTCTCGCACCAGCCCCGGGAGGTTCGCCGCCGCCTGGGCTACGTCATGCAGTCGATACCGTGGCAGGTCAACCGTCAGCTGAGGGCCCGGGAGCTGGTCGAGATCGAGGCTGCGCTGCACCACGTCAAGCCTCGGAAGGTGAAGTCGGCGGCCGAGGAGGCCCTGGATCTCGTCGGGCTGCTCGACGTCGCGGACAAACAGATCGGCGAGTTCTCCGGCGGGATGCACAAGCGGCTGGACCTCGCGTGCGGGCTGCTGCACCGGCCGGACCTGTTGGTGCTGGACGAGCCCACGCTCGGACTCGACGTCCAGTCCCGCCACCGGATCTGGGAGCACGTCAAGGACCTCGGCAGCCGGGGCGTCACGGTCCTGCTGGCCACCAACTACCTCGACGAAGCGGACCGGCTCTGCGCGCGGCTGACCATCATCGACCACGGCAAGGCGGTTGTAACCGGCTCTCCGGCCGAGCTGAAGCGGGCGGTCGGCGGCGACGTGCTCCAGATCGCCACCCGGGACGCCCGCCGGCTGCAGGAGGCGATAAGCGCCGAGCCGTGGGTCAACCGGATCGCCGCCGGGGACGACGGCGCGCTGCACGTTTACGTGGCCGATGCCGCCGCCGCCCTTCCCGAGGTGATGCGCATCGCATACGGCGCCGGCATCGGCCTGGACAGCGTCACCTACACCCAGCCGTCGCTGGACGACGTCTTTTTGATGCACACCGGCTCGCAGCTCCGGGACAAGGTGAGCGCCTGATGGCCGACGCAGCCGTCCGGGAAGCCCAGACGGTTGCCGCCCGCAACCGGTCCCAGGCCCGCCGGGAGTGGGCGCAGGAGGTGGGAGCCCTCACCCGGCGCTGGTATCTGCAGCTGGTCCGTGACCGCCTGAACCTGCTGTTCAGCCTGACCCAGCCGGCGTTCTGGCTGATCTTCTTCGGCGGGGCGATGGGCCGGGCGGTGGACACCGACGTGATCGGGACGACCAACTACGTCGGTTTCATGCTGGCCGG
>DATABX010000405.1:0-15803 GCA_036259335.1 Actinomycetota bacterium | reverse complement strand
GACAGCGCCACCACGTTGTAAGCGGTCGACCGAATCGTGAGCTGGCTATCGGAGATCAGCGTCCCGCTGGGCGTGAACAGGCGGACGTTGAGCGGGAAGGTGCCCGACGACTGGGTGATCGCTCTCACCTGGATCGTCCGGGTCGGCGGGCGTAGGTTGCGGATCGGGATGCGGTTGCCGTCCGGGAAGGTCAGCTTGTCCGAGTCGAGCTGGAGCACCACGTCGACCGGGTAGTTGAGCCCCGACCCTACCGACAGCGGGATCACCCCGGTCCTCGAGGTGAGCGTGATGGTCTGCGACGCCGGCGCCCGCACCTTCCGGATCTCGGCCGACACCGAGGGCGGTATGGCTTCCGCGAACGCCAGCCCCCGGGCCAGCGAGTTGCGGCTGGACCACCAGTCGGTGCTCTGGGCGATCAGAAGGCGCCGGGAGAGGGCGCCGATGCGGGCGGGCGGCGGCGACAGAGTGGAGTAGCGGGCGATCGCCCGGCGGGCGTCGTTGAGGGCGGAGAAGTAGGACTGGGGCGGGAGGTCGGGGCCGTTCTCCAGCACCGTGTCCGAAGTGGCCAGGCGGACCTGTTCGGTGGCGGGGGGGTCGAGCTCCTCGGTGATCATGTCCGGGGTGGTGGCGTGGAGCCACGGGGCAACCTCCACCGCGCTCAGAAGCTCGCCGGCCGAGTCGTCCTCCGCCGCCCAGTCCGGCGGGGCGATCGCCACGACCGCTCTCACCAGGCCCGGGGTCTCCAGGTGGATCGTGGCGCTCTCGGCGACGAAGCGCTGCCGGGCCTCGATCGAGCCCTCCCGGCCGCTGCGGCGTATCTGGGTTTCGAGCCCGTCGTCGGCGACCAGGGCGATGGTCTCGACGCCGGTGAGCCCCTCGGTTGCCGATCCCGGTCCCCCCTCCAGCTGCACCGGCAGAGCCCGGGTGAACGGATCGTCGGAGGGGGTCAAGGACCGCGACGAGATGATCAGCCGGTTGAAGTCGGTTCGGTGCAGCTGGGTCAGTGTCGGCTCGTCCAGGTCCCCGAAGGTGGGCAGCAGCCAGTTGTCCAACGGCGTGGAGCGCAGCAGGCCGAGGGGCTCTGCCAGCAGCACGTTGTGGCCTTCGGAAAGCTGGGTGGCGGCGAGCTCCTCCAGGCCGAACTCGTTGAGCGCCGGCAGCGAGGCGGGGGAGTAGGTGGTGGTGATGATCCGGGTGTTCGGGCGGGCGGCCAGGTCGCGCAGCCGGCCGAGGGCGTTTCCGGCTGCCAGCGCCCGGGGATCCTCCGGGTCGACCTGCTCGGGGCCGTCGGGCGTTGCCCGGGGGTACCCGTCCTGCATGTCCTGGAGCATGCTGAGCAGCAGCCCGCTGGGAGCCAGGGTGATCGGCAGGTCGGGGTGCTGCTCGAGCGCCTCGAGGATCCGGCTGAGCCGCCCGTTGGTTATCGACCGGGCCAGCGAGTCGTTGGTCACCAGGTCCGGCCGGCCGCCGTCGGTGTAGACCGAAGTCGAGTGCAGCGGGATGACCAGGCTGAGTCCGAGCGGCTTCTCGGGCAGCTCGTGGAAGAACACCATGTGGGTGTTCACCGCACTGGAGGAGACCGACCCCGAGCGCACTACAACCCGCACCGGGTAGGTCCGGTCCGAGGTCGAGTTGCGGAAGGTGCCCAGCTCGGCGAGAGGCTTGGCGACCTCGATGCGGCGGCTATCGCCGGGTTCGATGGTGCCCTCGACCGGAAAGGTGTCGACCGCCAGGGTCGTCCCCAGGCGCCCTTCGTAGGTTTGGTGGAGCCGGCTGCGGCTCGTCACCGCCCGGTAGATCGTCAGCGACACCTCCAGGTCCTCGGCGGTCGTCCGGCCCGAGTTTTCCACCTCGAGGGCTACTGCCAGCGAGTCGGCCGGGCCGACGGAGATCGGGAATCCGACGAGCCGGGCTTCGAGCTGGACCCCCCGGCTGGGGGAGGGAGAGGCCGACGGAGAGGCGGTGGGAGTCTGGGCTGCCGAGGCCGCCGCCGGGACGCTCAGGGCGGCCAGGACCAGTGCAGCGAATAGCAGGCCGCGCAAGGTCCAGACGTTTTTCATGCTTAGGACAGTATCTTCGATACCTCGCGACCGGCATAGAGCGGCCGACCGGAGCGCCACATCTGCCGGCCCGCGGGCCGGTTCGGCGATAAGCCGGGACAATGGCAGCATGAACCCGACCTCCAAACAGCTGGATGCCGCGCCCGGAAAGGCCACCGGCACCTATTCTTCCGGTATGCGCGACCTCTCGGCGGAGACCATCCCCATCCAGGCGATCGAGCTGGCGCACCGGTTCCGGGAGGCCGGCTACGGGCTGTGGCTGGTAGGGGGCTGGGTTCGCGACAAGCTGCTCGGCCGGGAGCCGGAATCGGTGCCCGAGTTCGCCACCGACGCCCTGCGGACCGACCTCGACTTCGCCACCGACGCCCGGCCCGACGCAACCCTGGCGATCCTCAAGAGGTGGGGAAGCTCCGCGCCGTGGACCGCCGGCATGGAGTTCGGCACCATCAGCGTCCAGAAGGGGCCGGTGAGGGTGGAGGTGACCACCTTCCGCAGCGAAGTCTACGAGCTGGGCTCCCGCAACCCGCGGGTGGAGTTCGGCGACGACCTCAGGACCGACCTCTCGCGCCGGGACTTCACCGTCAACACGATGGCCGTGGCCCTGCCCGAGATCGAGCTCGTCGACCCGTTCAACGGGATCACCGACCTGGTGGCCCGGCGGCTTCGCACCCCGCTGGAGCCGAGCGTCTCGTTCTCCGACGACCCGCTGCGCATGCTGCGGGCCTTCCGGTTTGCATCGACGCTCGGCTTCGAGGTCGACGACGGCGTGCTGGCCGCGGTGGGCGAGATGCACGGACGGCTGGCGATCGTCTCGAAGGAGCGCATCCGCGACGAGTTCTCCAAGCTGATGCTCGGCTCGGCCGTGAGCCACTCGCTGGAGCTGGCCACCGACGCCGGCCTGGCGGCCGAGTTCCTGCCGGAGCTGCCCGGCCTGAAGCTTTCGCAGGACCCGATCCACCGGCACAAAGACGTGTTCCACCACACGCTGGCGGTACTGGACAACGCCATCTCCACCGAAACCGGGGGGCCGGACCTGGTGCTCCGGTTGGGGGCGCTGCTCCACGACATCGGGAAGCCGAAGACCCGGGAGATCACCCCCAAGGGGGTTACCTTCCACCACCACGAGGTGGTGGGGGCGCAGATGGCCGAGATCCGGCTCAAGGAGCTGCGCTACCCCTCGAAACTGATCGAGCAGGTCAAGGCGCTCGTGTACCTGCACCTGCGGTTCCACACCTTCCGACTGGGCTGGACCGACCGGGCGGTCCGGCGCTACGTCCGGGACGCCGGGCCGCTGCTGGACCGGCTGAACCGCCTGGTCCGGTCCGACTGCACCACCCGGAACCCGAACAAAGCGCGGCAGCTGTCCAAGCGGATGGACGACCTGGAGGAGCGTATCGCCGACCTGTCCTCCCGGGAGGAGCTCGCCCGGCTCCGGCCGGCGCTGGACGGCAACGAGGTCATGGAGCATCTGGGGATCAAACCGGGCCGGCTGGTCGGCGAGGCGCTGGATTTCTTGATGGAGCTGCGGCTCGACGAGGGCGAGGTACCCAAGCAGGAAGCCTACCGGCTGCTCGACGCCTGGTACCGGAACCGGGCCGAAGCCAAGTGACCGACGCAAGCGGACCGGTGGAGGCACCGGACGACCACTGGTACGCCGGCCTGGCTGACCACCTGGGCAGCGCCTACCTCGGCTACGAGTTCACGCAGGGCACCGAGCAGGAGGTGGAGTTCCTCTACACCGCCCTCAGCCTGAAGGCGGGGGACCGGCTGCTCGACGTCGGCACCGGCCCCGGGCGACACGCCGTCGAATTCGCCAAGCGGGGTGTCCGGGTGGTCGGCATCGACATCTCGTCGAAGTTTTTGAGCCTGGCCCGGGAACGGGCGTCGGAGGAGGGCGTGTCGGTGTCGTTTTTCGAGATGGATGCCCTGCAGCTGCCGTTCGAGGACGAGTTCGACGTGGTTATCAGCATCGCCGAGGGCGCCTTCGGGCTGGGCCTCGACGACCTGAAGATCCTCAGGGGGATGACCAGGGCGCTCAAGCCGGGGGGCCACCTGGCGGTGGCCGCGCCCAACACCTTCTACATCCTCGACCAGGTGTACGACCCCGGCGAGTTCGACCCGGTCAGCTCCCGCTACCGGCGCACGATGGAATCGGTCCGGGGCGAGGACGGAACGACGCGCAGCATGCAGATGTGGAACTCCTGCTACACCCCCCGGGAGCTGGAGTGGATCGCCAACGGCGCCGGGCTGGACCCGGAGGTCGTCAACGGGATCGCGCCGGGGGCCTTCGGCGCCGAGGTGCCCACGCGGCGCCACCCGGAGCTGTTGCTGCTGGCCCGCAAGCCGGCCTGACGGCCGGTCCCGATCAGCTTCCGGCTGGGGTGACCACCGGGATCTCCGGGGCGCCGACAGTGACGATGAACTCCTCGACCATCTGCCGGGCGACGTCGTCCGAGTACTGAACCGGCGGGGACTTCATGAAGTAGGCGCTCGGGCCAAGCAGCGGGCCGCCGACACCGGCGTCCTGCGCCATGCGAAGGCAGCGGACGGCGTCGATGACGATGCCGGCCGAGTTGGGAGAGTCCCAGACCTCGAGCTTCAGGTCCACCGAGATCGGCACGTCGCCGAACTCCCGGCCCTCGAGCCGGATGTGGGCCCACTTCCGGTCGTGCAGCCACGGCACGTGGTCCGACGGGCCGATGTGCACGTCCTCCGCCTGCAGCTCCCGGTGGAGCTGGGACTGGACCGACTGGGTCTTGGACTTCTTCTTCGACACCAGGCGCTCCCGCTCCAGCATGTTCATGAAGTCCATGTTCCCGCCGAAGTTCAGCTGGTAGGTGTGGTCGAGCTTGACGCCGCGGTCCTCGAACAGGCGGGCGAGGACCCGGTGGATGATCGTGGCGCCGACCTGGCTCTTGATGTCGTCGCCGATGATCGGCACCCCTGCGTCGGTGAAGCGCTTCGCCCAGACGGGGTCGGAGGCGAGGAACACCGGCATGCAGTTGACGAAGCCGACGCCCGCCTCGAGTGCCGCCTGGGCGTAGAAGCGGGCGGCCTTCTCGCTGCCCACCGGCAGGTAGTTGACCAGCACCTGGGTGCCGGTCTCCCGCAGGACCTTCACGACGTCGACCGGGGCTTCGGGCGACTCGGTGATCTTCTGCGAGTAGTAGTGGCCGAGCCCGTCCAGGGTCGGGCCGCGGGAAACGGTGACGTCCAGCTGAGGGACGTCGGCAAATTTGATGGTGTTGTTGGGCTCGGTGAACAGGGCTTTCGACAGGTCCGCCCCGACCTTCAGGGCGTCGACGTCGAAAGCGCACGAGAACTCGACATCGGAGACGTGGTACGGCCCAACGTGCAGGTGCATCAGTCCGGGCAGATCGTCGGCTTCGGTGGCGTTACGGTAGAACTCGATTCCCTGGACCAACGCCGACGCGCAGTTCCCGGCACCGACAATCCCCACACGGATCTTGCTAGTCATCGATATAGCTCCTTAAAGGCCAATGAACTCACGAGGCAGGCTTCCCCTTGAGGTTCGTGGTAGTGATGTTGAGCTTTTCTTCGGCAATCAAGCGGTCGATCCACTCGATGTCGGCCCGGGTGGTGTCCACCCGGTGCTCCATGAGGCGGTAGGTGTAGTCGTCGATCTTCTCCTTGTACGACCTGAGCTTTTCCTTCAGGTCGGCCACCATCTCGGTGAGGTACGCCCTGCGGCGCTCCAGCAGATCGACTCGATCGGTGGCGGTCATGTAACGGAAAAACGCGAATCGGACGCCGAACCGGGCGTCGTCCACGACCGCAGTCCGCTCGCACAGGCGGCTGGTGAACAGCTCTTCGCCCTTGGGAGTGATGCGGTAGATGTTCTTGCGGCGGGCCACTTCCTCTTTGGGGTAGTAGCGCTCGACCATGCCGTTCTTTTCCAACCGGCGGACCGATGGATAGAGGCTTCCGTAGGAGACCTGCCAAAATTGACCCAGCTGAGCGGTCAGCTCTTTTTTGATCTCGTACCCGTGCATCGCCCGGTCCTTCAGCAGACCGAGGATCGCCATTTCAATCATGGGACGTATCACCTCGATATATCGGTTCGATATATCTAACCGCTACATCACAAGGGTGTCAATCCGGCGCGCCCCGGACGCTCCGGGCGGTTTTGTGCCGGGGCTCGCGTACAATGGCTGACCATGCAGGGCTTCGTCGATTACTCCCTTGCCAAACGGTCGGTGCTCGAAGGCTTCCGCCGCGGGTCTCTGGACCGGATGGACATCTGCGACGCTCACCCCGAGTTGATCCGGGTGGCTCGCAACATCGGCCTGGACATCGAGCGGCCGTGCCCGGTGTGCGCCTCGGGGACCCTGAAGCAGGTCCGCTACGTCTACGGCGAGCAGCTGGGTCACCTCTCCGGCCGGGCGGTCTACCCCCAGGACTGGGAGCTGGAGCTGAACTCCCAGTTCGACGAGTTCCGGTGCTACGCGGTCGAGGTGTGCGTCGACTGCCAGTGGAACCACCTCGCAGCCTGTTACCTCATGGGGCGCCGGTTCCAGGCGAAGCGGCGCCGCAGGACCGCCGGGAAGGCCACTTCCCGGGACTGAGCCCGCCGTCCCGCCGACTAGACGGGACGCCACCCCGGTGGTCTAAAGTACGCCATCGGATTCTTACTGGCTCCCGTTGCTACGCTGCTGCTCCTGCTGGTTTCGGCGTTCTTCTCGCCGGAATGGCCAAACCGGGAGCAGTTGTTGATGCACGTCCGCAACAAGGCGTCGTTCGACACCCCGCAGGGGCGCGGAATCTTCGGGCTGATCCCGTTCGGAGTGTTCACCGGCATCCCGGCGGCACTCGGCCTCATCCCGGCCAACATCCTGGTCGTGCTCGGCGCCCTGGTGGCGTGTATGGTCGCCCGCTCCTATCTCTCCCACCCCGACGCCACCGACATCGGCGGGTGGACGCCGGCCCACGGCTGGTTCCTCGCTCTGTCGTGGAGCATCCTCGCCGTCCCGCTGCACGTCAACAGCATGGACCTGGTCGACGCCCTGGCGGCCCAGACCGCCCTGGGCCCCGCGCCGCTGGCCTTCGGGCCGGCCGGATCGGCCGCGATGTGGGTCGCCCTGCTGGCCGGCCTGGCCGCTGCCTCGGGATGGTCGGAGGGGCAGGTCAAGATCACCCGGCCGGTGAGCGACGCCAACGACGCAGTCGACGCCGTCGCCCGCTGGGGTGAAAGCGCACTGGCCGCTACCGCGGTGGCGGCGGTGATCTGGGGGCCGTCGCTCGGGGCGCTGGTGGCGGGGCCGCTCGAGCCGGAAACCTTCGGGACTGCGGCGATCTCGTTCTTCGTGACCATGGTCGCCGTCGGGGTGGTCTCGTTCTGCCGGAGGTTCGTCGGCCACTCGCAGCAGTGGGCGTTCGCCGCCGGGTCCGGCTTCCTCGCAGTGAGCGCGATGGCGGTGGCTGCCTTTGTCCGGTGACGCCCGTCCAGCAACCGTGAGGATCCCGGCCCGATGATCATGATCCTGTTCGCGGTGGCGGCAGCAGTCACCTTTGGTGTGCTCACGGTCTCGGACGTGAAGCGGTACCTGCCCTACTGGATCCCGGCGGCCGTTCTCTGGGGGATATCGATCGACCGGGAACCGTCCGTGGTGTTTCTGATCCTGTTCCTGATGCCGACCATCGTCATGGGCGTGGCGGTGGCGCGCAAGAAGCTGGACGGCGCACCGTTTCTTTTGATGGCTTTGTCCGACATTGCCCTGGCCATCGCTCTCTCGCTCTACCAGAGCAAGACCGCGTTGTGGTCGCTGCCCGAGGTCGGGGGCTGGGGCTCGGGGGCCGGTCTGGCCGCCGGGGCCGCGATCGTGCGCCTGGGCATCGCCTCCAACGTCGAGGACCCCAGGGAGGGCGGCCTGGTCTCGGTTGGCTGGTGGCAGGGAGCGATGCTGGCCTACTGGGTAGGCGCGCCGGGCGTCGCGGTGCTGGTGGTGGGCGGGATCGTCCTGTGGGGGGCTGCGGCCTACTTCTCGCACTCCAACCTCGCGGCGCTCACGCTGGCCGGGGGGGTGCTGGCGGTGACCGCCGGCCTGGGCGCCGACCTGGCGGCAGTGCTTGCGACCGGGCTGGCGGGAACCGCTCTGATCATGGGGGAGCGGGTGGCCGCCACCTGGTTGGTGGCGCTGCTGCCGCTGTCGCTGCTCACCCTCATCACCCTGCCGCAGGGGCCGATCATGGCGCTGCCCGCCCTGGTGTTCCCGGGGGCGTGGGCCGCGATGTGCACCCGGCTCAACGGGATCAAGCCCACCGAGGAGGGAGCTCCGTTCGTCTCCACGGGAACCCTGCTGGTGGCCTTTGCGGTCATCGGTGCGCTGGCTTCGTCGTTCTTCACCGGGGTGGGGGAGCTGGGCGAAGGGGGAATTCCGGTCGAGGCGATCAACGCCGGCTGGCTGGTCTACGGGCTCGGGCTCGCGGCGCTGGTGACCGTCGCGGTCACCGGACCGGCGACCACCCTGCGGTGGGACCCGGTCTTCGTGTCGCGCCACTCCCAGCTCGATATCCTGCTCCCCAAGCTCCTGCCGCCGGTGGCCTGGTTCACCTTGTTCGTGGCGGTTGTGATCACCGCGCGGCTGCTGGTCGCCGGCTTCCGGACCGCCTTCCTCTAGGAGCGATTCATTCCCGACCGCGCCGAGCGGACGGCCGCCGTAGCGAGGTCGCCCGAGCTGCCCGGACGGCAGGTGGCTGCTCTGGGGTTTCTGGCCTGCCTGCTGACGGTGGTGATGAACCCGTCGTTGACCGCGGGTCTCGGCAAGCTCCCGGCCGACGCCGCCGACCGCATGTTCCAGAGCTGGCAGCTCGCCTGGAACGGGCACGGGCTGCTCCACCAGCCGCTGGACTTCTTCGACTCCAACGCCTTTTGGCCGCTGGAGAACTCGGTCGCCTTCTCCGACGCCCTAATCGGCTTCACGCCGGCCGGACTGTTCGGTTCGGGCCCGGAAGCGGCGCTGGTGCGCTACAACCTGGTCTTTTTGTTCTGCTACGCGTCCGCCTTCTTCGCTGCCTCGCTGCTCGGCCGGGAGATCGGCCTGGGCTGGCCGGCGGCGCTCGTGGCCGGTGCGGCCTTCGGGTTTGCGCCCTTCCGGCTGGCCCACTACAACCATCTCCACGTGCTGGCCAGCGCCCCCATCCCGCTGACGCTGTTTCTGCTGCTACGGGGCTACCGGCGGGCACGGCCCGGCATGGTGATCGCAGGATTTGCAGTTGCCACCTGGCAGGTGAGCATCGGTTTCACCCTGGGGGTTCCGCTGGCCTACCTGCTGGGGCTGCTGGCCGTCGTGGCCGGCGTTTCCT
The DNA here is from genome assembly GCA_036259335.1 of Actinomycetota bacterium. Taxonomy (GTDB): domain Bacteria; phylum Actinomycetota; class CADDZG01; order JAHWKV01; family JAHWKV01; genus JAJCYE01. The sequence continues at coordinate 6,420 of DATABX010000405.1, read as the reverse complement.
GGCGGCGGAAACCGCGGCCGGCCCTGGGCCGTCCGATGGTCGTGGCGACGGTGGCGGGTTTGGGGCTGCTCGTGGCGTGGTCGGGGGCGCAGGCCGTGCCCTACCTCAGGGTCCTCGAAGAGCACCCGGAGGCCGAGCGGACCACCGACTACCTACGGTTCTACTCTCCGCCGCTGCACAGCTTCCTGGTGGCGCCGGCCGAGAGCCTTCTATGGGGTGAGCCGACCGGCGGGCTGCGCGAGCAGGTGACCTGGGCCCCCGAGATGGCGCTGTTCCCGGGTGTGACCGTGCTGGCGCTGGCAGCAATCGGTCTGGTGTCGGGGCCGCTGTCGACGCGTTGGCGGGTCGGGCTTGCCGCGGGCGCAGCCGGCTCGGCGGTGCTGGCGCTGGGATACTCGTTTTTTGGAGGGGCCTTGACCTACAACCTGCTCTACGAGCTGGCGCCGGGGTGGCAGGGAAGCCGTACGCCGGGACGGCTGTTCACCTTCACCTCCCTGGCCCTCGCGCTGCTGGCCGGCGCCGGCGTGTCGGCCTTGAGGACCCGGAATAGCCGGACCGGCCGATCCGGGGCGGGCAGCGCTTCACCGGACCCTGCCGGCCCGGCCCGGTACCGCCGGCGTGCCGCGGCGGTGGCCCTTCCGGCCGTGCTGCTGCTGGCGGTGCTGGCCGAAGGACTGGGCCGGCCGCCGGTGCTGGCCGATCCGCCGCTTCGCGCACTGGCCTCGGACGAGCCTCAGCTGCACCTTCCGTCGGATGATTTCAACGACTTCGTCTACATGTTCTGGTCGACCGCGGGCTTCCCCGACATCGTCAACGGCTACTCGGGGTTCACGCCGGCGCTCCTGGGCAACCTGCGGACCGATCTGCGGAGTTTCCCCGATGCCGGAACGGTGGCACGCCTGAAGGAGCTGGGAGTTCGAACTGTGGTGCTCCACGTCGACCGGGCGGCGGGGACGCCCTGGGCCGGCGCCCACCTGCAGCCGGTCGAAGGGCTGCCGTTGAGCCGGGTCGTCGAGGGGCAGACGGTGCGGTTCGACCTCGACGCCGCTCCGGCGGAGGCCCGGTGACCTCCGTCGCCAGGCTCAATCGGGCATCCGGCCGCTGGGAGCGGGCGGCTTCGCTCCGGGCGGCCCTCGGCATGGCGGCGATCGGGCTGGCGTTGTCGTTCGGGCTCAAGTACCAGTGCATCGCCCACGGTTGGAGCGACAACTTCCAGTACACCAACCTGTGCTACAACGAGATTCAGGCGCTGTTCGGAGTCCGCGGCATCCAGGCCGGGCTGCTGCCTTACCGGGATACTGCGTTCGAGTATCCGGTGGTCACCGGAATGTTCATGGACCTGGCCGGCCGGGTGCTGCGGGGGCTGACCCGGCTGGGGATCGCCCAGAACAACGACTCCGGGTACTTTTTGGTTTCGGCCGCGATGCTGGCGCCCTTCTCGCTGGGCACCACCCTGTTCCTGCGCCCCCGGGTGACCGCGGCTCGGCTGGCGCTGTGGGCGGTCGGGGTCCCGACCCTGCTCTACACCTTCCACAACTGGGACGTCCTGGCCGTCTTCGGGGCGGCGTGGGGACTGGCGGAGTACGAGAAGGGCCGCCACGCTGCATCCGGCGCCGGCCTGGCCTTCGGCGCCAGCGCCAAGCTGTTCCCGGCGTTCGTCGCCCCCGGCGCGGTGCTGGCCCGCTGGGCTCAGCGGGACCGGAGAGGCGCGATCCGGCTGATCGCCGGCTTCCTGGCGGCCTACGCGCTGCTCAACCTGCCCTGGATCGTGGTCTCCGCCGGATCGCCTCGCGGCTCGGCCGAGCGCTTCCCTGGGGTGATGCTTCGGGAGGCCGGCGGCAACGGCTGGCTCGACGTGTGGCTGTTCCACGCCGACCGATTTCCCGACTACTGGACCGTCTGGTACTGGCTGGGCGCCCACATCCCGGGACTGCAGAACAGCCCACCGGTCGGCGGGTCGTTCAGCGGGTTCGTGAGCCTTGCCAGCTTCCTGCTTTTCGGCCTGGCGACCGTGTTGATGCTGTGGCGCGGCTGGTCCCGGCGGACCGAACCGCAGGGCTACCCGGTGGTGGCCGTCGGGCTGGGCGTGGTGGTGGCGTTCCTTTTGACGTCGAAGGTCTACTCGCCGCAGTACGCTTTGTGGTCGGTGCCGATGCTGGCGATGCTCGACATCCGCTACCGGTACGTCTTCGCCTACTTCATTGCCGAGCTTGCGGTCCTGGTGACCGGTTTCCGGTGGTTCACCGTCTTCGATGACCCGGACGCGGGCTGGAAGCGCGCCCTGGAGGCGGCGGTGTGGTTCCGGGCCGCGGTGCTGCTGGTGCTGCTCTGGCAGGCCGCCCGGGCCCTCCGCCTGTTTCCCTCGGCCCATGCCGACGCCGCCTCGGAGGCGCCTGCACCAAGTTCTTGAGATTTCTTCCCGCCCTGGCGGCTGCGGCAGCCGGGATGTCAGACCCGGTGCCTATAGTGGCTGGCGATGGACGCTTCAACCAGGCACTGCTACGATTACCAACAGATACTTGTAGTGATCCCTGCTCCTGTCGTGCCCGGCCTGTGTGCCGGAACCTCACCCACGGAGCCTTCCGGGCGACCGGATGTCCAAAGGAGAACTTGATATGCGCAACTACGAGGCTGTGGTCATCGTCGACCCGAGGCTGGAAGAAGCAGCTATTCAGCAGGCGGTCGATAAGCTAACCAAGGTCATTCAGGCCAAAGGTGAGGTGGCCAAGATCGATCAGTGGGGCCGGCGGCGCCTGGCCTACGAGATCAACCACCTCAAGGAGGGCCACTACTTCGTCGCCAGTTTCAAGGCCGAAGCGGACCTTATCGAAGACCTCGACCGCACCATGAGAATCGGGGAGGAGTACATCCGGCACAAGATCGTCCGGGTCCCCTAGACGGAAGGGTTCGCCCTTCAGGAGGTGCAGCGGTGTCGAATAGCGTGACGGTGATCGGCAATCTGACCAGAGAGCCCGAGCTCAGGTACACGCCCTCGGGTGCAGCAGTGGTCAAGTTCGGCCTGGCGGTGAACCGGTCGTACAACAACCGCAACGGCGACAAGGTCGAGCAGACGGACTTTTTTGACGTAACCGCGTGGCGGGAGCTCGGCGAGAACATCGCCGAGTCGCTGACGGTGGGCAGCAGGGTCATCGTGACCGGCCGCCTCCAGCAGGACCGCTGGGAGAACGACGGCGGAGAGAAGCGATCAAAGATCTACATCGTGGCTGATGAGGTGGGGCCGTCCCTGCGCTGGGCCACAGCAAGCGTGACCAAAACTACCCGTGGAGGCCCCGGCGAATGGCAATCGCACGGTGCCCCGGGCGACATTGAAGAGGAGGTACCAACTGGGGCGTAGAGACTCCCGGAGCTCCAGCTCCGATTCCAGGGGAGCCAAAGGCGACAAGAAGTCCGGTCGGCCGCAGCGGAAGAAGGTTTGCTACTTCTGCAAGGAGAAGATCGCGTACATCGACTTCAAGGACGTCGCAACAATCCGTAAGTTCGTCTCGGACCGGGGCAAGATCCGTGCCCGCCGGGTTACGGGGACGTGTGTTCGGCACCAGCATGAGGTGGCTTCGGCCATCAAGAATGCCCGAGAGGTGGCTTTGCTGCCGTACGTGGTGCGATGAAGGTCATCCTGAGCCAGGACCTTTCCAACCTGGGACACAAGGGTGACGTCGTGGAGGTCAAGGACGGGTACGCCCGCAACTTCCTGCTGCCCACCAACCGGGCGTTCGTTGCCTCGAAGGGGGCGCTCAAGCAGGCCGAGACCATGCAGCGGGCCCGGGCCGCCCAGGAGGCCAAGGACCGTGCCCAGTGGACCGCGCTGGCGGGCCGTATCGGCTCGGCCCGGCTGGTGACCAGGGCCACCGCGGGGGCTGAGGGCCAGCTGTTCGGGTCGGTGACCACCTCGGACATCGCCGAGCTGCTGACCGCCCAGCTGGGCGAGGAGATCGACCGCCGCAAGGTGATCCTCCCCGAGCCCATCAAGTCGGTCGGCTCCCACGCCTACAAGGAGCACCTGCACGCCGACGTGGTCGCCGAAGGCACCATCGACGTTCAGGCCGACGGAGCCGGCCCGGCGTTCGACGCCGAAGCCTAGGCGCCAAAGCTTCGCCAACCGCCGCCCACAAGCGGGCGCCACTTTGGCGCGCCCGCAGGTTTCTTGCGCTCGATATCCGGCCGCAAACCCTTAGAACTACCCCCGCGGGGGAGCGCTCAAACTTTGTTTCCCGAAGTGCCTTGACCCTCCCGGTTCGTCCCCATATATTGCGCCCAGCCCCAACATGTTGGGCTGACGAGGTAGATATCTACCAGATGTTGTGGACAACTACGAGGAAAGGGTGTGGGCATCCTGTGGATCTAAATCGCCTTCCTGTGGATACCGTGCCTGCCGCACTGGGGATTTACCGCTCCTCAATCCCCGGAAATGACGGTGGTCGTCTTTACAATAACGAACAAATGTTCGGTCTAGGGGCCTCATGGCCATCCGTCTAAACACCAAGCCGGGAGCCGAGTCCGGCTTCCCGGGTCACGTTCCTCCGTACAACCTCGAGGCCGAGGAGTCGGTCCTCGGCGCATGCCTGCTTTCGCGGGAGGCGATGGCCAACGTTCTGGAGGTTGTCCGGGCCGACGACTTCTACAAGCCGGCGCACACCGAGATGTTCAACGCGATGCTCGAGCTGTACGGCCGCGGTGAGCCCATCGACGCAGTCACCCTGGCCGAGGAGCTGCGGCGACGAGGGACGCTCGAGCCGCTCGGCGGCAAGTCCTACATCTTCACCCTGGTCCAGACCGTGCCCACCGCCAGCTCGGCGGTGCACTACGCCCGGATCGTCGAAGAGAACGCTCTGCTGCGCCGGCTGATCGACGCCGCCCACAACATCTCCGAGATGGCGTACGGGATGCCCGAGGACGTCGAGAGCGCCATCGACTTCTCCGAGGATCTGATCTACAAGGTCAGCCAGCGCCGGGACAACCAGGACTTCCAGCCGCTCCGGGAGCTGCTCACCGAGAACATGGAGGTCGTCGAGAAGCTCTACGAGCGGGGCTCGTCGATCACCGGGCTGCCCACCGGGTTCACCGAGCTGGACAACATCACCGCCGGCTTCCAGCCCTCCAACCTGATCGTCATCGCCGCCCGGCCCGCGATGGGCAAGTCGGCGCTGGCGGTGTCGATGGCCCAGCACGTCGCGGTCGAGCAGAACACGCCAGTCGTGATCTTCTCGCTGGAGATGAGCAAGATGGAGCTGACCCAGCGGCTGATGTGTGCCGAGGCCCGGGTCGACTCCAACCGCCTGCGCCGGGGGTCGCTGCAGGACTCGGACTGGCCGAAGCTGTCCCACGCCCTCGGCCGGCTGGCCGAGGCGCCGATCTTCATCGACGACACCGCCAGCGTGTCGATCATGGAGATGCGGGCCAAGTGCCGGCGACTCAAGGCCAAGCACGGCCTCGGCCTGGTGATCGTGGACTACCTGCAGCTGATGCAGCCCACCAGCCGGAGTCGCGGCGACAACCGGGTCCAGGAGATCGGCGACATCTCCCGGTCGCTCAAGATCCTCGCCCGTGAGCTGGAGCTGCCGGTGATCGCCGTCTCCCAGCTCTCCCGAAACGTCGAGCACCGCACCGACAAGCGCCCGATGCTGGCCGACCTCAGGGACTCCGGAAGCATCGAGCAGGACGCGGACATCATGCTGTTCATCTACCGGGACGAGGTCTACAACCCCGACTCGCCGCAGAAGGGCATCGCCGAGATCATCGTCGCCAAGCACCGCAGCGGCCCCATCGGCAAGATCGACCTGGCGTTCCTCCAGCACTACACCAAGTTCGCAAACCTGGCGCGCAGCCTGTAACGGGAACTTGCTTCCGGCCGGGGCCTATGCCCGGGCGGATCGAGCCCAGGTGGAGCGAGCGTTCGTCTTACGCTCTTCCAGTAGGCGGCGCAGAACGGCCGAAGCGTGCTCGAGGGTCTCCAGGTCGGTCCCGGGCAGATCCCCGATCAGCCCGGCGACCGCCTCGACCCGGCGCCGCCGGGCGGCGTTGAACAGGCGCCGGCCCTTGCCGGTGACCGCCACCTCCACCGATCGAAGGTCTCCGGCGGCAGGCCGTCGTTCGGCAAGGCCGTCGTCCACCAGGCCGTTGACGATCCCGGTCATGGTCGGTGACCTGACTCCTTCGGCGGCCGCCAGTCGCCCGACCGGCAGCGGCCCGGCGAAAACGAGCACCGATAGGGCCGAAAGGCGGGCCGGCGACAGGCCGGATTGCTGGTCTACGTGGCGCACGGCACGTAGCAGCCGGATTGCTGCACTGTGCAGGCCGTCGGCATGGTCCAGGATCTCTTTCGCCGCAGCCTCTTTACTCACGGCCACTAGTATAGGTAGGCTACCTACCGAAGTCGAGGACGGGCAAGGAGCTGATGTCATG
>DATABX010000404.1:0-2688 GCA_036259335.1 Actinomycetota bacterium | reverse complement strand
GACGCCGGGCGGTGGTTCTAGGAGCCTTCAGGAGGGCTCCTATACCGTGGCCCGGGTGGCTCCGCACTGCCAGCACTCGGTGAACTGACCTTCGATCGCTTCGCCGCACTCGATGCAGACCCAGTCGTCCGAGGGGAGCTCGTCCCTCAACGCCCGTTCGATGAGTTCCCGGGCCCGCTCCCGGTCCTCTTCAGGGACCCAGATGGAGGGAAGCGTGTCCATGGTGATGGGGATCTCGCCCTGGAGAGCGACCAGGTGTTCGCCCCGGACCACGGCAAAGATGCCTTCGGAGTCCAGGTAGCCCTTGATCAGGTGCGCCTGCATCAGGTTGCGAGCTACGTAGGCTTGGATCACTGGACCTCCCGAGGAGCTGGCAACAGGATAGGTCCGGGCACTGTGGCAGCGCTAGGGGCTCAGCCCCCGATGTAGGACATCTCCACTTTGGGCAGGCCCTCGGTGCGAGAGGAACGGATCTCCGAGTAGCGATCCGTGCGGTTCTGCCACACCCTCGCGACCTCGGCGGAAAGCTCGGCGTCGGTGATGCCCTCTCGCATCAGCTGGCGCAGGTCGTGCCCCTTGACGGCGAACAGGCAGGTGTAGAGCTTGCCTTCGGCCGAGATCCGGGCCCGCGTGCAGCCGCCGCAGAAGGGCTGGGTGACCGAGGCGATGATGCCCACCTCGTTGTCGTCGCCCTGGTAGCGGTAGCGGTTCGCCACCTCACCGGGGTAGTTGGGCGGGATCAGCTCCAGAGGCATCTCGGCGTTGATGATGTCGACGATCTCCGACGCCGGGACCACCTCGTCCAGCTTCCAGCCGTTGCTGTGGCCGACGTCCATGTACTCGATGAAGCGCAGGATGTGTCCGGCTTCCCGGAAGTAGCGCGCCATCGGAAGGATGGACTGCTCGTTCACTCCTCGCTTTACGACCATGTTGATCTTGATCGGCTTCAAACCCACCCGGGCGGCTTCGTCGATGCCGGCCAGGACCTTCTCCACCGGGAAGCCGACGTCGTTCATGGCCTTGAAGATCTCGTTGTCCAGCGAGTCCAGACTGACCGTGACCCGGTTCAGGCCGGCGTTCTTCAGCGCCTCCGCCTTGCGGGCCAGCATCGAGCCGTTGGTGGTCAGAGTCAGGTCCAGGCCGGGGATGGCCGCCAGCATCTCGATCAGGTTCTCGAGGTTGCGGCGGACCAGAGGCTCGCCGCCGGTGAGGCGGATCTTCTCGACGCCGTGGCCGACGAAGATGCGGGCGAGGCGCTCGATCTCCTCGAAGTTCAACAGCTCCTTGCGGTCGAGGAACTGGTAGTCGCTTCCGAAGATCTCCTTGGGCATGCAGTAGATACACCGGAAGTTGCACCGGTCGGCGACCGAGACCCTGAGGTCACGAAGCGGCCGTCCGCGGGTGTCGGAGACCCCCGAGGACCTGGTTTCTACGCCTGTGACGACTGAGGTGGCCATGTGATCAGTCTAACGTTCGGGCCGATTAAAGAATTCCCTATCCGTCCACTTTGCTCGAAGCCGTTGACCGGGCTTCAGCCGCGGTTGATCCGGAATTCGGGGAAGTTGACCCGGTGGGGCGAGAGCTGGTCCTCCGGCCGGGTGCCCGCCAGAAGCTTGCGAGAGGTCCGCCACAGAAAGAACGAGACCCCGAGCAGCAGGAGCCCCCCGAGAATGAACTTGACCGGGTTGGTGACGTTCACTCCCTCGCCCTCGTCGGCCATAGCGGCGTCGATGGGAGAGGGGTCACCGCCCGAGGCGGCGGCGAAGTTCTCCGGCGGGGTGCCGGTGTAGGGGAGAGTCGGTTCGAACGCCGTGCCCGCCGGCGCCGACTTCACGATCGGGGCGACCGCCTTTCCGAAGTTCTTGTTGCTGGCGGCCGGCGCCTTCGGGGTCTCCTTGCCGGTGACGATGTTGGTCCCCGGAACCGTCGGGTTGTTCGGGTCGGGGGGAGGTTGGCCAGCCGGATCCGCAGCAGGGGGCGGGGGAGCGGGCACCGTGATCGAGCCCGATGAAACTTTGCTCGACTCGATGCCTCCCTCATTGACCAGGCTCTTGCGCACCGCCGAGACCTTGTAGGTGATGGCCTGGGAGTGCGGCGCCGACTTGTCGCTGAACGAGGTCGCCGCTCCGCTGTAGGCCTGGGCGTCCTTGCCGTCGACCGACCGCAGGACCTTGTAGCCGATCACGTCCGGCTCCGGGCTGGCCGTCCACCGTACGTGGGGCACGCCGTCCCTCAGCTCCGCCTTCACGCCGGTCGGGGCCGAGGGCGGGTTGTTGACCAGGACGTTGGACACCGTTGCGCTCTTGCCGGTCTCGTCGGCCGGCGTGGTCGCAACGGCGACGATGTCGTAGGCCCCGTTGTACTCGGCGCCTCCCGCGTTCCAGGTCGCCTCGAAGATCGATCCCTCCTGCTTCCCGAGGGGAATCAAGCCGCCGCCCGTTCCGGACCGCGGCCTGACGTTGACTTCGATGGTGACCTTTTCGAGCCTGATGCCCAGGATCGGAATCGACGACGGCTCGGACTGCACCCTGATCACCTGCGAGCCGGTGGCGACCTTGCCGCCGGCGGGCGCCTGGAGGAACTCCGGCGTGCTCTGCGCGTAGGCGGGCGTCGCCCACAGGGCGGCCAGAAGCACGCCGGTCAGAGCTGCGAGGATGCGCCGCTTCATACGATTTCCTTCGTCTCGAT
>DATABX010000403.1:0-7221 GCA_036259335.1 Actinomycetota bacterium | reverse complement strand
GGACGAACGACCACACGAGCATGGTCACCGGTCCGGTCAGCATGCCCTTGACCGGGCGATCGGTGAGAGATTGGGCGTAGGTTGCCCACTCCACGGTCATCGGGTGCGGCCGGTGGATGTCGCCGTAGATGATCGGCGGCCGCACGTAACGGCTGCCGTACGACTGCACCCACCCGTTGGTGGTGAACAGGTACCCGTCCATCTGCTCGGCGAAGTACTGGACCATGTCGTTGCGCTCGGGCTCGCCGTGGACCAGCACGTCGATGTCGACGTTCTCCTGGAACCGGATGACCCGCTCGACCTCCCGCTTCATCTCCTCGACGTACTGCTCCTGGGTGATCGCCCCCTTCCTGAGCTGGGCGCGAGCCCTGCGGATTTCGTCGGTCTGGGGATAGGAGCCGATGGTGGTGGTCGGGAAGAGCGGCAGGTTGAGCTCCGCCTGCTGGGTCACGATTCGGTCGGAGTAGGAGGAGGAGCGGGCGTAGTGCTTGTCGGTCAGGCCGCCCAGCCGGTTGCGCACTCCCGGGTTCCTGGAACGGGTCGAGTTGCGCCGCCCCTCGAGGGTGGCGCGGTTGGCCTCGAGATCGGTGGCCACCGCCTCCGGCCCTTCGCTGAAAGCTTTGGTGATCGTCACGAGCTCGGTCACCTTCTGCACGGCGAACGCCAGCCAGCCGGCGATCTCGGGGTCCAGGTCGGACTCCAGCTCGAGGTCGACCGGCACGTGCTGCAGCGAGCATGAGGTCGCGACCGCTACGTCGGCGGCTGCCCCCTTGAGCCGGTCGAGCAGCCCCAAGGTCTGGGCGTAGTCGGCTTTCCAGATGTTGCGGCCGTTGACGACGCCGGCGAACAGGGTCTTGTCGCCCAGCCCGCCGTGCTCGGCAATAAGCCGCTCGTTTTCGGGGCCGGCGACGAAGTCGAGGCCGACACCGTCGATCGGGAGGTCGCGAAGGACCGGGTAGGCGTCGCCGGCGTGGTCGAAGTAGGTCTTGACCACGATCCTGGGGCGGCCGTCGACCTTCGAAAGCTGCTCGTAGGCGGACCGGAGGGCGTCGAGGTCGGCGGCGGTGCGGTCCTGCACGAACGCCGGCTCGTCGAGTTGCACCCACTCCGCCCCCTCGGCCCCCAGCCGGGAAAGCACCTGCTCGTAGATTGCAAGAACCTTGGGCAGCAGGGTCATCGGGTCGAAGCTGTCGCCGACCTCCGGGGCGGGCTTGCTGAGAAGCAGGAAGGTGACCGGGCCCACCAGCACCGGAACGGTCTGGATGCCCTGTTCCCTCGCCTCCCGGTAGTGCGCCACCGGCTTGTCGCTGCAGAGGCGGAACTCGGTGTCCGGCGCCAGCTCCGGGACGATGTAGTGGTAGTTCGTGTTGAACCACTTCGTCATCTCCATCGCCACCACGTCCTGGCCGGCGGTCTGACGGCCCCGGGCCATGGCGAAGTAGGTGTCCAGGTCGACATCGCCGCCGGCGTGGCCGTACCGGGCCGGAACGGCCCCCAGCATCGCGATCGTGTCCAGCACCTGGTCGTAGAAGGAGAAGTCACCCGAGGGAATCAGGTCGACCCCGGCATCCCGCATCAGTGCCCAGTTCCGGCTGCGAAGGTCGGCACCGACCTGGTTGAGCTCGGCGGCGGTGGTCTTGCCCTTCCAGTAGCCTTCGGTGGCGAACTTCAGTTCACGACGAGGACCGATCCTCGGAAATCCGGAAACGCTTGAGAGTGCCATCTAGATCCGTTCCTCCAGTCTTAAGGTCCCGTCGCGTCTGCCGGCAGCAGGGGGGCTGATTTGTTGGACATCCCGGCCGGTCAACCTGCCCGGGCCCACCAGCGCGGACGAAGAGGAGCAAGTTGCGAGACACGCTAGATTATCCGACGAAACGCGATCGCGGGTAATGGCGCTCCGGACGCCGGGCGGCGGACGACCCCACCAGGCCGCCCGCCGGGGACTCAGCCGGCTACGGAAGCCACTTGTTAGCGGCCGCCACCAGGTCGTGGCTGCAGGGGTCGCCGACCATCGGGCGGACGAAGAACGGCAGCTCTTTGACCATCAGCGTCATGTACTTCTTGGTCCGCGCATCGGCGCACATGTTCGAGATGTGGATCTGGGCTTCCTCGGCGCACATGTTCTTGCCGAGAGCCCCGCGCAGCTGCTGATCCACGGATGCGGCGACCGAAGCCTGGTCGGGGTTCGCGTCGGCCGCCTTCGCCGCCAGGTTGATCAGCCAGTTGACCTTGCGGTCGTCGAGCCGCTTGTTGCTGTGGCACGCCACCTGGGGCCCGCCCGCGGCGTCGGCCGCCTTGGGGGCTCCCACGGCCGGGACGGACCCTCCGGCAGGCGCTTTGGCCGCTGCAGCGGCGCTGCTCTGGCGCACGACCTTGCGCACCGTCTTCACGGTGGCGTTCACCGCTGCCGCGGGGGCCGCAGGAGCCTCGCTGATCGTCAGGTCGGCGGCGAACTGCTCGACCGGCGTGAACCCTGCGATGCGGTTCTCGGCCTCGACCAGCCGCGTTGCAGCGGCCGGGCTGGACGAGCCCTTCACCAGCCCCACCGCGGCGCCTCCGAAGACCCCTACGGTGAGAACGGTGAGCGAAATCACTACGTTCAGGGCGGCAGTGCCCGCGGCAGACTTGAGCTTCATTGCCTCACTCCTCGATTTTTAGGTTCGGGTGGATGTTCGGGGACTATCTGGCAGCCCCGGTTAGAAAGTTGAGGCCGGTGCCCAGGTATCCCAACCCTTTGCCGACCATGTTCAGCGTGCCTCCCACGACGGTCCCGACGCCCTCGATCACACCACCGACCACGTTCGGCGCCTGGCCGGTCTGCGGAGCCGACGCCACCACCGGCAGCGCCTGGATCTGCGCCAGCGCTGTCCCGAGTTGGTTGACCACCGGGGCCAGCACGGAGTCGATGGCGGCGAATCCGGCTTGCTGTCCCTCGGTGACGCAGGTGGTGACTGCGGGGATCAGGTTGTTGCCGTAGGCCAAGAGGGCGTGTCCCTGCTCTGCGGAGGCAACGGCGGGGACGGCGCCGGCGACTGCGTTGACTGCGGCGGTCAGGTCGGCCACGCACTTGGGCGCCACCGGAGCGGACGGGGCGGCCGTCACCTGCCTGGTCACGGTCCTGGCGGCGGGAACCACGACCACCTCTTCGATGATCTGAGGCTCGATCGGGGCCGCCTCGACCGCGTGCTGCTCCAGAACTGTGGATGGAAAGTCGAGATTCACGCCGGGCGCCGAGGTGCCGGTCAAAGGAGCGGGCGGAGCGACGGAAGAGCCGGAGAGCATGCCGAGTCCCGGGATCGCTCCGGTCGCCGCCATGCCGCCGGAAGCTCCGACCAACAACAGTGCCGTGAGACCCAACTTGCCCAAAAGGGAACCAAAGACGCTCTTCAACATATGAAAACCTCCCCGCTGGGGGGCTCGGGGGAGCCCTACAATTTGCTGACTAAGTAATCGGCACGAAACGGAAAAGTTTCACGACAAAGTTAGAGTGCAAACTAAGAGGTTTAAGACTTATCTAACTGTCGAAGCGTTTCACCTTTTTTCCGAAAATCCCCGCAAGTTGCCTGGGTCGCTACACCTTGACCGAGAGGCTGACCCCGAAGTTGGAGTCGGCGTCGGTCCACCACCTGACCGGCTCTAGGCCGGCCCGGGCCAGCTCCGATTCGATGCCCTTGCGCCGGAACTTGGCGCTTATCTCAGTCGCCAGCAGCTCGCCCGCGGCAAACTCCACCTCCAGGCCGATGCGCTCCAGCCGAACCCGCTGTTCCCTTCGGGATCGCAGGTGCATCTCCATCTGCTCGGTCGTGGAGTTGAAGCGGGCGATGTGCTCGAAAGCCCCGGGGTCGAAGTCACCGCCCAGGCGAGAGTTCAGCACGTTCAACATGTTGAGGTTGAACGCGGCCGAGATGCCGGCCGAGTCGTTGTACGCCGCCTCGACAACCGCTACGTCCTTGACCAGGTCGACGCCCAGCAGGAACGAGTCGTCGGGCTTGAGGCGGCTCGACAGCCGGCTCAACAACGAGGCCCTTTGCGCCGGGTCGAGGTTGCCGATGGTGCTGCCGAGGAAGATCACCAGCGTGCGACCCGGCACGTCGAGGCGGTCCAGGTGCCTCTCGAAGTCGCCGACCACGCCCTGAACCTCCAGGTCCGGGTAGAGGTCACACAGGGTGGAGACGGCAATTTTCAGAACGTCGCCGTCGACGTCGAACGGCACGAACCGCTGCAGGGCACCCTGGCGGCCGAACGCATCGAGCAGAATCCGGGTCTTCTCCGACAAGCCGCACCCCAGCTCGACCAGGGTCTCGGCCCCCGACTCGGCGACGACCGCCGCCGCTCGCTCGCGCAGGATCTGCCGCTCGGAGCGGGTCAGGTAGTACTCGGGCAGCCGGGTGATCTGGTCGAACAGCATCGAGCCGGTGTGGTCGTAGAACCACTTGGACGGGATGCACTTCGGCGAACCGGTCAGGCCGGCCAGCGCGTCCTCACGAAGCTGTGCCTCCAGGTCGGCCGGTCCGAGGTGGCAGATCAGGTCCGGGTTGCGCCGGACCCGGGTGCCGGTGCCGGATCCTGCGGGTCGTGGGTTCATTCGTGCTCCTTCAGGGGCGTGATCGCCACCTCGCCGCCGGTGACCTGCACCGCCGACGAGTCCGGCACCGGCGTCCACGCCGGGTCTTCGTCGAACGGCTCCGATGCCACCACCACCCCGCGGGGAATCGCCGTTCCGTCGTCCAGGACGTAGAGCGAGTCCCCGCATGCGGTGGCGTAGATGCTGCTGGAGTCCATCAGCAGGAAGTTGAACGCACCGGTTGTGAGCTCGAGGCACAGAGCAACCGCCCACGCCAGTGCTTCCCCCGGGGTCGCCCCTTCCTCCAGCCGGTCGAGGATCAGGCCGAATATCACCTCGGAATCGCTGGTCCCGGAGATCGAGCCCAGCCGGTGGTCCGACAGCTTCTTGCGCAGCGTCACGCCAAGGGGGCCGTCGAAGCCCCGGAATAGACCGTTGTGGGCGAAGAGCCAGCCGGAGGCGGTGAACGGCGCGGTGCTGGACTCCTCGGTAGCGGCGCCGGTGGTGGCGTCCCGGACCGCGGCCAGGAAGGCCCCCGTGCTGATCACTCCGGCGATGCTGGCGAAGGTCCGGTCGCTCCAGATCGGCTTGTCCCTGCGGTAGACCGCCGGCTCGGGCCGGACCTCCGGGCGGAACCACCCGCAGCCGAAGCCGTCGGCGTTGACCACCCCGTGGCGCTGGAACTTGGGCCGGTAGGACTGGTGGAGCAGGGAGTGCCGGGGGGCAAGGACCAGGCTCTCCAGCGTCACGGGCGGTCCGAGGTAGGCGATCTGCCTGCACATGCGGTCAGGCCGATCTCGCGCAGCGGAAGCCGCAGAAGATCTGACGGCGGATCGGGTGGTCCCAGTTCCGGAAGGTGTTGCGTATCGCCGAGGGGTGGGTCGCCCAGGAACCGCCTCTCAGGACCTTGTAGTCCTTGCCGTAGAAGACCTCCGAGTACTCCTTGTAGGGAAAGCCGGTCGTTCCGGGATATCCGGCGAAGTCGGAGGAGGTCCACTCCCACACATCGCCGACCATCTGCCGGCAGCCGTAGGCGCTGGCGCCGGCGGCGTAGGCGCCTGCGGCACTCGGGCGGTAATGGCGCTGCTCGACGTTGGCCAGCTCCGGAGTGGGGTCGGCGTCGCCCCACGGGTACCGGCGCTTGGTCCCGGTCGCCGGGTCCCAGGACGCAGCCTTCTCCCACTCGGCCTCGGTGGGCAGGCGCTTTCCGGCCCAGCGGGCGTAGGCGTCGGCTTCGAACCAGCAGACGTGCTGCACCGGCTCGTCGAGCGGCAGCGCCTCCCGGCGGCCGAAACGGGTCCGGAACCACCTCGCGCCCTCGCGAAGCCAGAACTGCGGGTGCTCCAGGCCCTCCTCGTGCCGCCAGGCCCACCCCCGCTCGGTCCACCACCGTCCGTCGTCGTAGCCGCCGTCCTCGAGAAATCCCAGGTAGTCCCGGTTGCTCACCGGCACGGTGTCGATCCAGAACGGGTCCAGTTGCACCTGGTGAGCCGGACGCTCGTTGTCGTAGGCCCAGGGCTCGGTGTCGGTCCCCATGACGAACGAACCTCCCGGGACCAGCACCTCCCGGTCGGCGATCGGCTCCGCCGCCGGGGGCGCCGGCTCGACGAGCGGATACTCCCCGGCCCTGAGCTGCAGGGTGGCAAGCATGGTCTCGTCGTGCTGGTGCTCGTGCTGGACGACCATCCCGTAGACGTAACCCTCGGCCAGCAGCGGGTTGGCCGGGTTGAGCTCGATCCGCTCGAGGATGTCCAGGACCCGGCCGCGCACGTCGGAGATGTATACCCGCGACTGCTCGGGGTTGAGAAGCCTCAGCCGCGTCCGCTCCCTGCGGGCGTGGCGGAAGGCGTCGTAGATGTCGTCCAGCTCGGGGTCCTTTGCCGGCAGCCCGGCGATGGTCCGGAGCAGCCAGATCTCCTCGAAGTTGCCGACGTGGGCCAGGTCCCATACCAGCGGGGACATCAGCGGGGAGTGCTGGCGCACCAGGTCCTGCTCGGGGACCGGGTCCAGCAGGTCCAAGGACCGCTGACGTACGACCTCCAGGTGCCTTGCGGCCCGCTCCTTCACGTCCATGTGTCCTCAATCCAGTCCAGGTCCAGAAGGCTGCTGCCCCTCCCCCACGCCTCGAGCTGCTCGTCGGCCGGGGATCGTCCCTTCTGCACGAACTTGCGGTTGTACGCCTCCACCGCCAGAGCGGTCTCCTCGTCCACGTCCAGGCGTTCGAGCGCATCCAGGGCAGCGGAAAAGCAGGCCTGGGCGGTCTCGGCCAGCAGCTGGTTCTCCATCCCCTGCCGGGCTGCGACCTCCCACAGGTCGGCGGTTGGCTCGACCAGCTCGTCGATGATCCGGACCGCCTCAGGGTCGTAGACCACCGAGGCAACTGCAACCGGCACCCTCCACCACGGGTCGGGAAGGGCGTCGATCATCCTCAGCTCGAGCCAGCCCCTGGGGCGGATCGGCGGGAACAGCGTGGTCAGGTGAACTTTCAAGTCGTCCAGGTTCGGGTAGCCGAGAGAGTGGCCCTCCTCTATCCAACCTTCGAAGCTGAGGTTCGTGCGGATTGGCTCGGCGGCCCCGTGGTGGCCGATGAACATCACACGGGCCCGCAGGGCGTAACGAGACCACGCCTCCACCGGGTCCCCCAGCGGAGGGGTGGG